>JAXHTB010000420.1:0-3258 GCA_034190185.1 Spirochaetota bacterium
TTTTCATTGCTACAATCGCATACCTTCTTTTAAGATATTAAGTCCTATGGGATACGATTTTAATCTTTCCCACTCATTCTCATCGCATACAATACTGCCTGTTAATTCGTTATAAGTATTAAGGATATCAACTTCTATTTTGCCATCTTTTTTAATTTCAGCGCTTAGTTTTATTGCTTCCATTATTTTACTCCTGAATATAAAACAAATGGAATATTCTTATCGATTGGGATACCCTATGTCTTAAAAATATGCTATTAACCACAACTAATACTATTAATTGAAAATATTATATTTAAAATAATTTTTCAATTTCATCAAAAAATTGTTCTGCTGTAGTTATCCATTCAGTTACTTTATCTTTTTCAAAGATTGTATAATCCCCGTAATCGCTTTTTTGTCTGAATTCAAACATTTTAGTGTAGAATTGACCGGATTTAATTGACACTTCCTTTGTTTAAACGAAGTTTTTATTAAACAGCGCTCTAACGCCGCTGTGTTTTGCTGAGCTTAGCCCCTTTCTTAATAGCAAAGCTGTTACCTCATAGAAAGCTGCATAATAAATACGGTTCACAGCAGATAATAATCTCTCGGAATCTAATAAAATTTTCGCATCCTCAAGAGTTTCCCTTGCTCTTGTGCGTCTGTATGAAATTAAAATCATCCTTATAATTCATTGAGCTACGCCTTCAAGGGTAATATTTTGATACAACGGCATTGCTTCTGCCTGCGGTGATTCCCAGAATTTTTTTGAATAGGTTATAATCCCAAATATTACATCATATTTTAGTTCAATTTCAAATGCTGTTTCAAATATAGACTCTTCTATGCTGTTATTCAACTCGCAGGGCACAAGAATTAGCAAGTCTATATCAGACTCATAGCCTGCTTTTCCTCTTGCTGTAGAACCGAACAATATTATTTCAACAACACCGAATTGAGCTTCAATTTTAATCTTTAATTCCTGTATGGCATTTTTTATTTTATCATTTTTCATATTTTAATACCTTCACATAAAGCATCGTTTAATTGCTGTTTGTCAATATACCTTATTCATTGCCAATCCTTATAATCGATTCTGCCAAGGTCTTTAATTCTTTTATTGAATTCGTTTTCGTCTTCTTTTGACTAAACTCCAAAGAGATCAATAAACTCACTCTTATGGTAATTGTCTGTATCTGTGCCAAGACCCAACGGTTTTTTCAAAAGAACTTTTATTGTCTTATTCAAGCTCAAGCCTTCTTTTTCTGCTTTTTCCTGGATCAATGAAGCAAGTGAATCATCAAGATTATGTATTGTTATTGATTTCATTGTATACCTCCATCATAAACCATGTTTGTTAAATTATAGTTCATGATGTATATTATTTTTTTTTCAAGATTTTTTTATTTTTTGAAGAAAAAACAAAATGGATATTAAGCTCAGGTATTTGAGTGAGTGGTCCCTGAAATCACATTTCACCTGGGTCGCTCCAGGGTATTATTATGCCCAGCAGAATTCATAATGAGCGCATCTGCTGCAAACGCTTTTATTTATTATATCAGGAGGTGTATTTTTGTTTATAGTAATATCAATATCTGTAAGACTTTCCTGAATAAATTGAATATCCTCATCAGACAGATCAATCTCAACATTTTTCTTTTCCTTTGGGATTTTAAGCATTCCCTTTGCAAATACCGATTTCTTCCTGAGCAGATAAAGATAATACTTAAGCTGCAATACGGCGTTATCCATACGCTTTGATGATTTTTTTATCTCAGCAATAAAAAAATTGCCGTCCTTTTTGGTCACCATATCAACCATTGCTGATATGTCAGCTAGATATATCTTCTTCTTTTCTCTTTCGTACGTTGTGTCATCAATCAGCCTGCCTATATCCAGAAAGGTATTCTGCTGATCCGCAGTTAGCTGATGATGCATAAGCCACGCCTGACGATGACAGATGTGATACGCATTGAAGATTGATGGGGGTATGGTGGAATGATTCATTTTTTATTAAATGAAATTAATTGATCCCAAGGTATTTTTTTATTGAACTAATAATAAACTGCGCATTATTGATATCATCCTTAGCTGTATCTTTATCTATTGAATTTTCATAATAAAAATAATCTCCAATCTGCCGTTCATCAAAGAGTTTTTGAATCATGGGTGTAATCTCTTCTGGAAGTATCTTGGTCTTAATGAACTCCTTGTTGAAGTTTCCTATTACCTGACCGTGTTTGGAGAAGTGTAAACCTTTTGAAAATAATGCTGCAGATACTGCATGAAACACAGCATAATAAGCGCGTGAAACTGCGTCATCAAATCGGTAATTATTATAATTTAGCTGTGCAGTTTCCAGCTTATCTTCAGCCTTGGCAATCATAGCCTTTATCTGTTATGTATTTTTCATTGCTACAATCGCATACCTTCTTTTAAGATATTAAGTCCTATGGGATACGATTTTAATCTTTCCCACTCATTCTCATCGCATACAATACTGCCTGCAAGTTCGTTATAAGTATTAAGGATATCAACTTCAATTTTCCTGATTTTATCAGCATCTTCCTCGCTCTTTTTATCAAGTACTATTAGAAAATCAAAATCCGATCCCTCTCCAAAGTCGCCTCGAGCACGAGAACCAAATAATATTAGATGTTTTAAATGACTACCAAAACCTTTTCTTACTGATTCTGCGAAATGACTCGCGATTTGATCGTTCATAAGCTTGGATTCTGATTTAATTGATGTCATCTAAATCTCCTTATATTATGTTGATGCACAAATTTTGAGCTCTTTCTCTTAATATACGCGCAAAGGTGGATGAGTCAGTAATATCTTTTCTATCCTTCCACATTCCAACAATTCCTGATTTTAAAAGCTCTCTGGCTGTGCCATGTTTTTTTAATGATGTGTCAGTTTTCTCTTCTAAGATTATCATTTCAACTTCCTGACCTTTTTTAAAAGGAACCCCTGTAACTTTTATTTCACTGTCTTTTTCAATTTCAGTGCTCAGTTTAATTGCTTCAATGATTTTGCTCTTCTTATACGAAATAAATGAAAATGATCTAATAAAGCAGCGTTATATGCTAATTCATCGCCTCGAAGATAATTGCTATACGCATTAGCATTAGGAACTGTTTTTCACTGCCAGTCCTGTAAGTCAACCATGCCAAGGTCTTTAACTCTTCTATTGAATTCGGTTTCATCTTCATCTGACCAAACTCCAAAGAGATCAATAAATTCATCCCTATTATTCATAAAACAACGTCCTTG
>JAXHTB010000421.1:0-3237 GCA_034190185.1 Spirochaetota bacterium
ATTTTACTTGGCGGTATGGCATGGGTTGGGACACCGGAATTCGCAGCAGCAGTTTCAAATGCTGGAGGGCTGGGTATTCTTGCAAGCGGTTCTATCCCTGTGGAAGAGCTCCCTCAGGCTATTCAAAGGGTGAGAGACCTTACAGATAAACCCTTCGGGGTAAATCTTATCATGTGGGAGTTTGCAATGAAAGGCAAACTTGATATTATTTGTAAGGAGAAAGTAGAGGTTATTACGACAGGTGTTTCCGATCCCAAGATACTGTTTCCCCAGGCATTGAAACATGGAGTAAAAATTCTTCCTGTTGTTCCATCAGTTAGGCATGCAGTGCGTCTTGAAGCAGAGGGCGCTACAGCAATTATTGCATCTGGATGCGAAGGGGGAGGGCATGTTGGCGAAATATCAACACTTCCTCTTGTGCCACAGGTAGTTGATGCAGTAAATATACCGGTTATCGCAGCAGGCGGATTTGGGGATGCTAGAGGATTCACTGCTGCTCTTGCAATGGGCGCTTCTGGAATTCAGATGGGAACACGCTTCCTAGTTGCTGAAGAGTCACCCTGTCATCCTGATCTTAAGCAGTTTATTATTAAAAGCTCAATAGAAAATACAGTTGTAACTGGAAGGGTGACAGGAACACCTATGAGGGCGATCAGGAATTACTTTACAGATGAGTGGCTTGCAAAAGAGGAACTGGGTAAATCCGGAGATGATATCCGAAGATTCGGCGCTGGGAAGATACGTCTGGGCCTTATTGAGGGGGATATTGTCAATGGATCATTGCCAAGTGGACAGATTGCAGGCTTAATAAAGGAAATTCAGAGCGTTAAAGATATAATAGAGGAAATAGTATTTGGCGCTGATGAAGTTATTTCACAGTTGACTCACTTGATCAATAAGAGCGAAATAATGAAATGATTGATTTTAGAAAGTTCAACCGATTTCAGTAACAATGAATGAATGATTGAAGAGAATCTGCCTATCCAGTATAAACTCGCTTAACGTTGGGATGCTTTAAAATGTGTCCCAACTCATCAAACTCCCCACCTAATTGAAAAATTGCTAATTTTGTAAATATTAGAAAAAACAGTTGCATAATAATATTAAATATTATTTAGTATGCCTAATATGTTGATGCTAAATAAAAAATATGTTTATTCATATGAAAAGCGCAAATATTGAAGACAGGTTTATCTTTTTGATATCAAGAGTTTACACGAGATGTATGATTACATTGAAAAGATTATTACAACAAGAAGGGTTGAATGTTACTCCCAAACAGGTAATGCTGCTTTATTATCTACAGAATAATAACGGTTGCAGTCTTACTGAGGTCAGTAGAGGAGTGATGCTTAAAAATCCAACTATAACAGGACTGGTTGACAGACTTGAGAGATCAGGATATGTGGAGCGTCGTAATGATCCAATGGACAGGCGCGCCTATTGTATCTATTTTACAGATGAAGGCAGGTTCGTGGCAAGCAGGTCATTACCAATAGTAAAAAAAATAAACGGAATGATAAAAGAGGGTCATTCAGAAAAAGAGATCGAGGCATTCAAGAAGGTGATGTTAGGAACCTTAAATAAATTCAAATAGATCAATAGTTGGTTGATATCCGAGTTTTTGCGATGTCAAATACAGTCGCCGAGCTGTTTCGGTGATTAACCCTGATACGCGCGTGAATGGGAGATGGCTAGATCTGAAATAGGCATGATATGCGAAGATGCGTTTATCTTGTAATAGGAGGTTTAAAATATGTCTATTATTTCAATACGCAAGGTTCAAATGGTATCACAATCTATACTGGGTATTGACGCTGAGGTCGGTTTTTTCCACAATGAGCCTAAAGATGGATCAAGATATGTTGAGTTAAAGGCTATAATCAATGGGAAATTCATTGAAGAAAAAATCCCGATACACGACCTTATAAGCCCAGGAGAGATTGCGCTTCTTGAATGGCCGCAGCGTGACAGATTGAAGATTAACCTTGCAAAATGGGGAATTAGCAAATTTAATAAGGATGAGGTGTTTGATCTTACAGCAGTTGCTTACGGCTCTGCCAATGGTAGAAGTCAAGAGAGTGCTATGCGAGTCAGAATACCGCTGCCTATTATTATTCTTCATGGCTACATCTTAAGAGAATGGTGGGAGGAGGATTCTTATTGGAAACCATATTATAGCCTACAAGAGTTTCTTAAATATAATGGTTATGATGATAGCGTATCAGGCTATAGAACCATGTGGGGGCAGCCGGATATACGATTTTCCCCGCGTGATGCCTCGCCTGTGGATATTGTTGAACAGTTGGACTGCTGGATAACAAATGCCCTTAGCAATACCTATGCCAATAGTGTAAATATTATTGGGGTTAGTTTGGGAGGTCTTGTCGGGCGTTACTATATAACTGAGTATAATGACTCTAATGTGTACAAACTTATTATGGTAACCACAATTAATCAGGGAAGCAGCCTTTTTGAAGGAGAGTTTTTCATTAAATTAACCTCCAACAGAGCCGAAGCGCAGGCGCTTCTCTTAAATTCTGAGGGGGAAGAGAATCTTTCAAATTGGCTTTTCCCTACTTATCAGACACTATACACCCCTGATGGCAAAGAAATAGAACATCCCTTTAGGAATCTTTTTCACGAGAATGGTTTTGATAAGCCAGCTCCTGAGGGTGTGCACTATTATAGTATCTTCAGCGGTCAAAGGGAATCACCTTATAAGCTTACTATTGAAGAGGATGGCGATTGGTACAGGTTCATAGGCGATAAGATGAGGGGAAAGGGTGACGGAAACAGCATAGTGCAGGCATATAAGACATTTGGACATAATATATTAGTTCCAACAGGAACACATCATGCATTCATGCTTGGCGACAGCATTGCGCAGTCTAGCATTCTCAATGTTCTTAATTGTATACCAGAAGAATATTGGAGTTAGGAAAGTGTTCATCTGTTGATAATGGCTTGCAGTTATTCGTTATCAGTTGTCATTTTTACATTGGTAGACAGTAAAGGTGTATTTTTTAAAAAAGATATTTTATTGAAAGGAAGGTTTGAAATGAATCTTGGTGATATCATTACTCGCAATGTAAAAAGGTTTCCTGAAAAGATGGTATTGATATTTGAAGAGATGAGTTATATATCCAAGGATGGAAGAAGGATATGATAACCACTTCAGGTAGAACAATTATAGCCTCGTAGATTGAAGATGTAATATATCAAAATTCATCTGTT
>JAXHTB010000422.1:0-3228 GCA_034190185.1 Spirochaetota bacterium
AGACTCGATTTCATGGAAGTCATGACCATTGATCTCCTGAATATGCCAGTTGTAGGCGGAGAATCTTTTATGAATATCCTCAGAGAATGCGAGGTCAATGTCTCCCTCTATAGTAATATTATTATAATCATAAATAAAAATCAGATTGCCAAGACCGATATGACCAGCAAGAGATGCAGCTTCTGAGGATACTCCCTCCATAATATCCCCGTCGCTAATAATTGAATATATATAATGGTCAATGATCCTGTTATGAGTAATGTTAAATTCATTTGCCAGCAAATCGCGAGCAATTGCCATACCTACGGCATTTGCAAAACCCTGACCAAGTGGACCGCTGGTAACCTCAACTGAAGATGTGCAACAATACTCCGGGTGCCCAGGTGTTTTACTGCCCAACTGACGAAAATTTTTTATATCGTCTAATGATACATCATATCCTGACAGATGAAGAGCAGAGTAAAGCAGCATTGATCCGTGGCCTGCAGAGAGAATAAATCTGTCCCTATTTATCCAGGTTGGATCAGCCGGATTATGTTTTAATATCTTCCCCCATAAAACCGCGGCAATATCAGCACAACCTAGTGGCATTCCAGGATGGCCTGATTTTGCCTTCTGGACCGCATCCATTGAAAGGACTCTTATGGAATCAGCAATAATTTTTAGATCTTTGTAATTCATCTTTGATAACCTAGGTGATTATGTATGACTATATTATGGATAATATTGCAGAATAGGATTATGCAAATATTATGGCTCCATGTTGTAAGAGATTGTTATTCAAGCTTCTCTTGTTAAATAAAAAAGATGAAGGACATGATTATGAAGATCAGCAATAAATTGAAATGCTACGCTCAGTCAATCCAATATAAAGGCAAAGGCATGCATGCATGTGGATCAAATAGCTAGAAGAATTATTATAATATGCGACCCCCAAACAATTTGGGAGCTGCTTAACTTATTTACAGCTCCCAAGCTTTATAATCATCTATCAAAAAAATGTGTGATTAGGTTCAAACTCATTCCTTAGAGTTTGAGAGAATAACTAATGCATCAACTGCTACAGGCTTGTCACCTGATATTATAAGCGGATTGATATCAATTTCTGCAATTTCATCATTTTCAAGGCCAAGATTTCCTATTCCTATAAGTGCATTGATAAGAGCTTTTCTATCAACAGCAGGACTTCCTCTGAACTCATCTAGAAGCTTTGCAGTTTTTATCTCATTAAGCATCTCCTCTGCGTCAAATTCAGTAAGTGGCGCGATCCTGAAACTGACATCCTTTAATACTTCAGTAAAAATACCACCAAGACCAAACATGACACATGGGCCAAACTGAGGATCTCTCATAAGTCCTATGACAAATTCTCTATCACCTTTTATCATTTCCTGTACGAGTACACCATCGAGTTCAACTCCTTTGCTCATGATTTCATCATATGCGCTTGCAACCTCATCGTCATTACTCAACTTCAGCTTCACAAGACCCATTTCAGTCTTGTGAGTCGCTTTATGTCCAGAACCCTTTAAAACAACTGGATAACCTATCTCTTTAGCCATTTTGACAGCTTCATCTTTAGATGTTGCCAAATCCTCTTTTGTGATTGGAACTCCTACGCTTTTCACTACTCTTTTAGAGTCAAATTCTGAAAGGGATTTCTGGCCTTTTTTAATAGCATTTGAAATGATCTCTTGCATTAAGCTCCTCCTAAAATAATTTCACAATTTATTGTTCCAATAATTATGGAATTGTTTTGCATAAATATTTAAATAATATATCATAGAATGAGTTATTCAGTTTTTTCTTCCTGATATATTAATCAACAAAAAAAAATGTTTTCTAAAAAAATATAGGTAACTTTTCAGTAAGTTATCAAACTTAAATAACCTACTCTAATATTTATTCCCTGCCCGTTAATGCGGGGTGACTACTCAATAATGGATGGCATCATTCCTGGAAGTAAATTTATCCACGACTTGATAGGTATATAAAAATCATAAATATTCAATTACGTAATTCGTATTAATGACTGTTATATACTGCTATATTTAATATAGACTTATATTTACTCTATATTTTATTAAAATCTGTTTTTATTATAAAGCAAATTAAATATAATGACCTTCACATTAATTATTAGATGCATAATGTCATCTGAGACTTTTTACAGTCAAGCAATTTATAACTTATTTGACTAAAAACAACTATGATATGATAATATCACAATGTTTTAAAGCTTACGCGAAATTCGAAAATAAAATCTAACATAGATACGTTTTCTGAGGATTGCGTCTGAATGAAACGCTGATTTATATCAGTGTATTTTATTGAAAAATATAGATTACTTTTTTTATATCATACTGCAACAGTTCCAAATCGATATTTTTAAATTGATGAGAATTGATAAAAAGGAAATTCATTAAAGTAATGAAAAAAATATTATTTGCTCTTATGTTCATCTTTTGTATCAAAGATGTTCTATTATCCGCTGTGCTATTTGATCCAGGGTATGAATGGAGATCTATTAAAACAGAGCATTTCTGGATTCACTATCATCAAAATCTTGATTATGAGGCAAAAAGATTGTCCATAATTGCAGAAAAGGTGCATAATAATCTGAAAGATAAAATACGCTGGGAGCCGTATTTTAGAACTGATGTGATTCTTGTTGATAATCAATATTCATCAAATGGCTTTGCTATTCCAATACCATCAAACAGAATCCAGATATATATATCCAGACCTGAGCTTGACGGTCTACTTAATAATTTTGATGATTGGTTGGAGCTTGTGTTTATCCATGAATATACTCATATACTTAATATTGATTCAATTCATGGCTTTCCAACATTTACAAGATATACCTGCGGCAGGGTTTGTTTTCCTAATATCTTCATTCCAACCTGGTTGTTAGAAGGTAATGCCGTATATCATGAGTCAAGTTATTCAATATTTGGAAGGAATAATAGTACATATACTGACATGATAATGAGAATGGAAATATTATCTGATAGTCTTAAATCAATAGATAAAGCTTCTCATTTTCCTAGGGAGTGGCCACTTGGAAGGGTCCCATATATATATGGGGGATTGTTTGTTGAATTCCTTGAAAAAAAATACGGGAAGGGCACTATAGCAGATGTTTTCATTGAAAATTCATATAATATTTTACCTTATTATGATAATACTATTCCCTACATTCTGCCATTTATCGATAGCAGTGAT
>JAXHTB010000423.1:0-3220 GCA_034190185.1 Spirochaetota bacterium
TGAAATTGGAGAGGCAGGTTTTGATTTTTTGGATCTTACTATAGAAGGCCCTGATGCTATGAATATTGATGTTGTAAGGGTTGGTGAATTAATAAATCAATACAATCTATCTGTAGTTGGTCATACTGATCCCTGCCTGCCATATGCATATCCCAGCTTAGGGATACGAGTGGCCTGCTTAAATGATCTTGAAAAATGCGCAAAAATATTTTCTGCTTTAAATGCAAAGGTTATGAATATACATCCTTGTTATTTTTTTCCTCCTGCTATGATGAATGAGATAGTAGAGCTTAATACCGATGCATTGAAACCTATAGTGGAAATGGCAGACTCATACGGTCTTAAATTAGCAATTGAAAATTTTAAGGAACCTTTTGATTCTGTATCAACATTTAAAAGATTGTTAGAAGAAGTTCCAGGTCTTTATCTCCATCTTGATTTCGGTCATGCTAATATGGGAAGTGAAAATGGAGAATCCTTTTGTAAAGCCCTTGGCAGACATATTGCTCATGTGCACTTTAACGATAATCGATCTACAGGAGATCATCATATGCCACTAGGAGTTGGGAGTGTCAACTGGAGAAATGCAGTATCTGCACTCAAATCCACAGGTTATGATGATACTATCACACTTGAAATATTTTGCGATGATGTTACCCTTAAGCATCGCTATTTAGAGATAAGTAAAGAATTTGTAATGAGTCTTTGGGAATGATTTTGATTAACTATTTATATTTTACCTTCCTAACTAAAAAAAAAGTTGACAATCAAAATTTTTTTTCAATGATAGCAATGTTAAAGCATTACTACTTTTTGTATTCAGATGTATAGTTGGTTTTTACAGAAAGGATGATTATACATCAATATATTATAAATACTAATTTCTTAATTCCTCAGTTTCTGTAAGTTTTATACAATATGCATAATAGATGTACAAGAAAGATTCGATAATATTTCTAATTTGTTACTTTATTGGTTTAGTTTAAATTAAAAAATATTTTTTTATCTGGTTATATTATTTTAGCAAAAGGTTTTGTCTATAATCAATATCTGGGTTGAAGATAATTTTTGCATTAACTTTCAAAAATATAGTAATTCAACAGTATTATTCTTTTTCTTTGCCTGTATATTTAGTTTTATTGTTTAACCATTTACATTATTATAAATTCCTATAATCGTTCATTATTACTTTGAATCACTTTTGAAAGTTTATTAAAATTAATTGACAACATTATAATTTATAGACGTTGACTCATATTGTTGATCCATTAGATAAGGATTAATTTTCTGAAGTGATATATGGATTAAGTTAATATATGATCTGCTGTATGATGCAGAGTTTTATTATAATATGAATCCTGATTCAAAGGGCAAATGTCATGAACGATTACAGTAAAACGGAAAAACTCAGCATTGATGATTTACATCTCGAATTCGGTGGGGTTTTAGCCCTTTCGGGTGTTTCTTTTGGACTTAAAGAGAAAGAAATTCTGGCAGTTATCGGTCCAAATGGCGCTGGAAAAACATCAGTATTGAATTGTATAACAGGATTTTACAAACCTCAACAAGGGGATATTTTTTTTGAAGGTAAAAGTATCTCCAAGCTTCGACCGCATAAAATTGTATCCCTGGGTATCGCTAGGACATTTCAAAACATAGAACTTTTTACTGGTCTCACTACTTTGGAAAACCTTATGGCTGCAAGACATATACACATGAACCATGGAGCTATTGCAGGTTCATTTTTTTTTGGTCAAGCACGTAAAGAGGAGATCGAACACAGAGAAATAGTAGAAAGGATAATTGATCTCTTGGAGATGGAAGCAATTAGGAAACAGGTTGTCGGATCGTTGCCGTATGGACAAAGAAAGAGGGTCGATCTTGGCAGAGCCCTTGCATTGGAACCAAGTGTTCTTCTTCTAGACGAACCTATGGCAGGTATGAATGTTGAGGAGAAGGAGGATATGGCACGTTATATTTTAGATATTCAAGAGTTAATGGGAATATCTATAATTCTTATTGAGCATGATATGGGAGTTATTATGGATATTGCAGACAGGATAGTTGTCCTTGATTTTGGAGCGAAGATAGCGGAAGGACTTCCTGAAGAGATAAAGATGGACCCAAAGGTTATAACAGCATATTTAGGATCATAAGTTATAAGTTCGGAGGAATAATGAGCAAAGAAGATACTCTTCCCAAGCTACTGAGGAGAAATTATAGAAGGTATGGAAGCGATTCTGTAGCAATGCGTGAGAAGACTATGGGTATCTGGAAGCGCTTATATTGGGAGGAATACTATAATAACGTAAAATACCTTTCGCTATATCTGTACAGTATGGGTATGAAGAGGGGTGATAAGGTAGCAATATTAGGTGAGACAAAACGTGAGTCATATTGGGCTGAGTTGGCTATTCTATCTGCAGGGGGTGTTTCAGTCGGTATTTTTGCAGATTGTATTCCTTCAGAGATTCAGTTCTATGTATCTCATTCTGATTCTGTCTTTATTATTGCTCATGACCAAGAGCAGGTGGATAAGATATTACAAATTAAAGATGAGATTCCCCTTGTAAAGAAGGTTATATTTTGGGATGAGAAGGGTCTTTGGTTCTATGAAGATCCAATTCTAATGACTCTAACTAAAGCTTTCGAGATAGGAAAAAAATATGATCAGGAAAATCCTACTTTTTTTGATGAAAGCATAGATAAAGGTAAGGGAGACGATATTGCATTAATTCTTTATACATCAGGTACTACAGGTACTCCCAAAGGTGCAATGTTGAATCATAAAGGTTTAATTAGAGCTGCTGAGGCAATGGAAGAGGTTGATAATATCAATGATCAGGATGTTTATCTATCATTTATCCCTATGGCATGGGTAGGTGAACAGATCATTGGTATTGCCTGTTCAATATTTTCTGGGATGGCTGTTAATTTTCCTGAAAAGGCAGAAACTGTTCAAGAGAATATACGTGAAGTCGGTGCGAGTATTCTATTCTACGGCCCGAGGCAGTGGGAGAGTGTCAACCGTACTGTTCAGGCTAAAATGATTGATGCTGCATGGATTAAACGCTTTTTCTATAATCTATTATTGCCGGTGGGCTATAAAATTTCTGATATGCGCTTAGCAAAACAAGAGCCCAATCTGTTTTGGAAATTAATCTATTTTATTGCATATTGGATGCTTTTTAGGCCTTTAAGGGATAAACTGGGACTCTCC
>JAXHTB010000424.1:0-3217 GCA_034190185.1 Spirochaetota bacterium
GGCCGTCAACCATCATAATAATGTTGGAAAATATTATTGATTGGGAGGTTTAGCATGAAAAAAGTTATAGCCTTATTTGTTTTGATATTATCAACAGCGTTATTTGCAGACACTACTGAAAGCGATAAAAAAAGAACAAATCAAGCAAAGGTTGGCCAACGCATACTTGAAATACAGATGAGCGATTACACAGCAATTGATTTGCTTGCTGAGTTGAATTATCCTACTTATACCAGTGTCCAGGATGGGCGATTTAGACATGTGTTTATTAAGAAAGCGGAGTTGTATAATCAGAAGTTCAGCATTCAGCTGAAATTTTATGGCAACATGATTTTGTTGTTTAAAATTTGGTTCGAGGATGATTATGATGAAAATGGCAAGCAAATGGTATGGACATATACCAGGGAGAAAACAAAAGTAAAGACAAAAGAATTATAAAAGGAGTAAAGGTGTGATACATTTAACAAGCAAGAATTTTAGAGTTAATATTTTTAATGATGAAAGTTTTTTTGATAAAGAACAAAATGCTTATGTTTTCAATGATGATGTTACAATCAATCTTGGAGAAACAGCATTTTTTAAAAATAATTTCATTGTAAATGGAGACTTATTTACTTATAATGGTATATACATAGAAGGTTTTCAGATCACAAAAGGGAATCAGTATATAAGAGGCTATCAATGTGTAAGAGATCGTCAAGTTGTAGGAGGTAATCAAATAGTAGAGGACTACCAAGTTATAGGTCAAAATCAGTATATAGAAGGTTCTCAAATAGTTAAAAGACATCAAGTCGTAAAGAATCATCAGTTTATAAAAGGTGGTATAATTGTAAGGAGGCCTATAAATGAGTAAAGACAAAAGAATTGTAAAAGGAGGATGAATAATGAAATGTATAGGATATGGAAATAAAGAGAACAAGTGCAAAAACAAGGTTGGTAAAAAGTCTCCTTATTGGTGTGATAGTTGCGAGAGTGATAGACGAATAACAATAAGAGCCCAACTTGAAGATATTTTGAAATCTTTTGAGGAAGAAGAAAAAAAGGAGTAAGACATGATTAAAGAAAAGGAGCAGTTGGGAAAATATTTGAGGGGTATAAAGGTGGAGAATATGAAATGACAAAGTATAGCCAAGTGAAGATTGGCAAATATGGTGAACTATGGGAAGAAATTACCACAATACATTTCAAGTATTGGAGGTTAACTGGTGATTTGATTAAGGTATTAGAACATATTAAGGAGGATGAATGATGAAACATTTCCAAGAAGGACAAGAGGTTTATCGTATTTGGTTGAATGATGAATTATTTATTGGCGTTGGTGATAATTCAGGATGTGAAAAGATAACTGTAGTTATAGAGTCAAATGGATCGATATGGTTTGCTGTTTGGATAAATGGAGAGATAACTGTTAAATATAATGCTGCTTTCGTTGATAGCGTGGTTTTGAAAAATGGATAACATAAAAGTAATACAAAAGATTTTAGAAACTCCGAAGTATGATAGAAAGATTTCCGATATAGAAAAGTTGTCCAAAAATACTAAATCAAAAGGGAAATGGTATAAGCAATTTGATAATAAAAAGAAAAAAAAAGGAGTAAGACATGATTAAAGAAAAGGAGCAGTGTATTGAGTTCCAGCGGGCAAAGGCTGCTGAGGTTAAGAAGTTTTGCGATATTAAGTATCACACCAAAAAAGATGAAAGAGCAATTAGGAAGATGGACGATGAGAAATTTTTAAGGGCGTGGGAAGATTTAAAGAGATATGTTTTTAGTGATTCTATGATTGGGGCAGGATTAGTGGCTTATGTTTGTATTTTTTGTCTGTATCATTACGATGAAAGTGATAATGATTGGGATTATTGCCACAACTGTGCTTATGGTAAAAATCATGGAATTTGTGCATATACTTACAGTGATTGGAGAAAAATTTTAAAGGGTATGTATTATTTGGCTACACAGCCTTTCACAAATAAATTCTATAGAGATTTATTGAACAAAGTTATGGAGGAAAAGACATGAAAAATTTAAAATTGGATAAAGAATTATTAGATCTTCTTGGATGGAATGGCCGTTTGTGGTTTCGATTTTATGACTGGAAGTACAAGCATAGATTTATAACACGAGCCGTTAAGTATTTGTTTGTTGCTTTAGTTTTCATCATATTTATTATGCTAATAGCTGGCTGCAATCAAATGATAGATGTTGGGGAAATGTGGGAGTATGATTTTGAAAATGATATAGAAATATCTTCAGTTGAGGAAGCTTGTTTATATGTTGCTGAGAATATTGAATATGTCGCTGACGACGAATGGGATGATTACTGGCAAACCCCTCAACAAACTGTTGAAAAAAAAGGCGGTGATTGCGAAGATAAGGCAATTCTGCTTGAATATTTATTGTACAAGAAGCTTGGTCTTGTATCATATTTTTATCTTGTTTATGTCCCTCGTACAGATACTTATCACGCTTTAACAGAACATAACGGAACGTTTTATGAGTTTGGTGGAAAAGCATATTTATTTCATGATGGATTGCCTGAATATTATGATTTTGAATGGTATTGCAGTTATGGGGAGGCAGTATGGATGGCCGTCAACCATCATAATAATGTTGGAAAATATTATTGATTGGGAGGTTTAGCATGAAAAAAGGTATAGTCTTATTTGTTTTGATATTATCAACAGCGTTATTTGCAGACACTACTGAAAACGACAAAAAGAGAACAAATCAAGCAAAGGTTGGCCAACGCATACTTGAAATACAAATGAGCGATTACACGGCAATTGATTTGTTTGCTGAGTTGAATTACCCTGCTTATACCAGTGTCCAGGATGGGCGATTTAGGCATGTATTTATTAAGGAAGCGGAGTTGTATAATCAGAAGTTCAGCATACAATTAAAATTTTATGGCAACATGATTTTGTTGTTTAAAATTTGGTTCGAGGATGACTATGATGGGAATGGCAAGCAAATGGTATGGACATATACCAGGGAGAAAACAAAAGTAAAGACAAAAGAATTGTGACCCAAGGCGATAATTAAGGAGGTCAGATAATGGATAAATGTATTTTGTGTGAAAAAAAATTTAAAAAAAGAAAACTCATCGGTATTCGAGTAGAAGAAGATGGTCAGTTGTTAGTTATGAATTATTGGTCTGTACACAAATTTATTTGTGTGTATTGCGCATTTTATCTTAAAGAAATATTATCTTTTATAGA
>JAXHTB010000425.1:0-3210 GCA_034190185.1 Spirochaetota bacterium
TATGCTCCTGATGGAAGCATTCCTGAACCCATAAATTTATTCGGTGCGTTTGTTTGTTTTCGCCAAAGGATTACAGGTAATGTATCAAAACCTATTTTATTGAAATGAGATATTATTCTAGTGTGATTCGAGTATAGTTGAAAATTAGTGCCTATTGTCCTTGTTGCATCCCCTATATTAATACAAGCAAATGATCCTGGTTTTAAAACTCTAAATAATTCATCCCAAACCTTATCTAACTCTTGATGCATCAGTTCAAATGAAACCTTAGCATTTTTCTTTTTTAAGGTCTGGTAAATTTCAGGATTCAAGGAACAAAACAAATCATCCCACATCTGGATCATAGGATAAGGAGGAGAAGTAATTATTAAATCAACACTCTCGTCCGGGACTTGTTTCAGATTCCTTGAATCAGAAATGTATATTTTATGTCTTGTTTCCAAAGTTGAAATTATCCATTATTTGCGAGCTTCTTCATCTCTTGTTTTATTTCATCAACAATTTCAATATTGTGTATTTTCTTTGTTTGTCCTTCTTTTATTGAAAAAAGGAAATACTTTTTTTTGCGGTATATTGACGAAGAATATGACCTTTCTCTTGAATTTCTAACACTTGTTCTTCCAAACTAATAATTTAAATTTTTTAAATCCCAGCTCAGTTTTTCAATTCTTTGGGGGTTAGTAAGTTTTAAAGTATGGTCATTAAGAAGAATACGGATATCATTTGATATGGTGATTAATTGTTGATTTCTCTCTTTTCCACTATTATAGTAAAAATCTTCCCATAATTCTTTATTTTGAAAATGATCCATTTCAATTAAAGAAGAAACGTAACCTACATTCCAAGGGTCATTTAGTCGTAATTCATTCCATGGCCCATTGGTTTTCTTAAATATTTCGATATCTATTGCAAGAATAAACTGACCCATTTTAGCTCCAAATGATCAATTACATTGTTATGGATAAAAGTAGATGGGTTATTTGGGTTTATATTATTTTGCCGGCCGCATATAAATCTTTAATGGTTTACAAATTGCATACATCTACAATATATCTAGGATTTATATTTATGAGCAATGGGAAACCTTCTGCCGAAACCGAAGGCTTTGGATGTTACTTTAAGACCTGGCGGAGCCTGCAACCGCTTATATTCATTTCTATTAACATTTCTAAGCACATCTATTACAATTTCCTCTGGAAAACCTTCTGATATTATCTCTTTTGCTGACATTTTTTTCTCTATATATCTTTCAAGGATATTATCAAGAAGATCATAAGGAGGAAGACTATCCTCATCTTTTTGATTCTCCCTTAACTCCGCTGACGGTGGTTTCCTAATGGTTTCTATAGGAATAATCTCCTTTTCCCTGTTTATATGTTCAGACAGCGAATAAACATACATCTTTGGCAGATCAGAAATAACAGCTAGTCCACCTGCCATATCTCCATATAGAGTACAATAACCCATGGCAAGCTCTGATTTATTTCCTGTTGTTAGAAGCAGACTACCGAATTTATTGGTTACTGCCATAAGAATATTGCCTCTTACCCTTGCTTGAATATTTTCTTCAGCTACATTTTCCGGCAGACTTTTGAAGATATCTTTTAAAAATTCTTTATACTTAGAAAAAATATCAGAAATTGGGATCTTTTCAATTCTGATCCCGAGGTTCTTAGCAAGCTTCATAGAATCAGTCACACTTCCCTCTGAGGAATAATCAGATGGCATTGTAATCCCAATAACATGTTCAGCACCAAGAGCCTGAACTGCCAATGCAGCAGTCAAAGCTGAATCTATTCCACCACTTAATCCAACAACGACATCACTAAATCCACATTTTTGAACGTAATCGCGTATTCCTAATATTAAAGCTCTTCTTATATCCTCCATCCCCTCCTCTTTGGGATATAATGCAGATTTGCTATTTAAATCATCAACTATCAACATATCTTCCTGAAATCTTTCAGCTTTAGCTATAAATTCACCATTACTATTTACAACAAAACTGTTCCCATCAAAAATCAAGCTGTCATTACCACCAACCTGATTAGTATATATAATCGGAATGGAGTATTTCTTAGCAATTTTTGATATCATTTCCCATTTTTTTGTATTTTTGCCACTAATATAAGGCGAAGCGGAAATATTAATAAGAAGATCTATATTCATATTGCAAAGGTTTTGTATAGGATCGGAATTATATTTCCTGTTTTCAATAAATGCTCTATTTTCATAATCTTGATCATTCCAAATATCCTCACAGATAGTAATCCCTATACGTTTTCCAGCAAATTCTATAGGTCGTTGTAATTCAGCCTGCTGAAAATATCTTACCTCATCAAAAACATCGTAAGTAGGAAGAAGTGTTTTTTGGTGACTTGAGAGGATCATACCATCGGTCATAAATGCAGCAGAGTTATAAAGTAACGGGGAATTATGACTATACTCAACATAACCACAAATAATTGCAATATCTCTGCTGTGAGTTGCGATTTCATTTATAGATAATAGATTATCATCAATTAATTTATGGTTATCTAAGAGGTCCATTGGAGGATATCCAATAACAGCCATTTCCGGGAAAATGATAAGCTCAACATTTTCCTCTTTAGCCCTATCAACAAAGGAAATTATCTTTTGTTTATTGCCTTCAATATCAGCAATAATTGGATTGATCTGTGCTATTGCTATTTTCATAATTATAATACTCTCTAAGGAAGGAATTGCCTTTAGATTGAAGAAATTATATAGATATTCTTAAGATATGTGCAAGTAAAAAATATTATGAAGCGATACAGTAAATACATTATCTATCAGATAATAAATGATATCTATTAGATAATAAAATTTAAAACAGAAGGATAAATGATGGTAAAATATGACTAATAATGTTAGAAAAATCTATGTGCTGTAGTTATAAAAAGCATTGAAATAATACAATTAATATTCATAGTCGATATGACTAACAACATTAGGAGTTATACAGGAGTCAGTTATTTATTAATACTAATTACTCCATACAAATAAGTTCCTATTATCGAATCGATCTTGTCTTCATCAAGTGTAGTAATATCATTTCTGTCATTTTTATAAAGAATTATCAGAAAGCTTCCAACAATCATTAGAGATGCAATATCTGAATTGACATCATCTCTGTAAAAACCATCCTTTTTTATCTCATTTATATCTCTCTTTATAACCTTTGAAACA
>JAXHTB010000426.1:0-3208 GCA_034190185.1 Spirochaetota bacterium
GTTCTTTCTTACAGTTCTCAACAGATACGGTATTATATAGAAATAGGTTTTCAATAGGTTCGCAGGAGGCTCCGCCACCTTTAAAGATCCCTCCTCCCTCCTGTGTGCCGTTCATAATTATCACCTTATCTTTAATAGAAGTAGAAGATTTAGCACAAACAAATTTTGGTTTATGCTTAAGGATGAAAATAAAGCAAATGTTAATATATCCTTTATATTATAATAAAATATTTTTGAGTAAATGTCAATATTAAATTTGATTTTTCTATATTTTTATATTTATTGCTATATATATCGATTCGATGAACTAATAATGTTATATGAGGTAGAGGATATTGGAGAGGTAGCTCGTTTTGACCTATTAATCGATCTTATTATAAATGCTGCATATATATTCAATAGTAAACATCATCCGCTTTGTCACACTTTATTCGTAAATGGGAAAAAGGAGAGCCAAAAGCCTATAACCGTTTACTCTAACCGATAAGGCGAATATTCCATCCCCTATTATTTATCTTTGCAAACCAGCGATTTTCTATGCGATGTATTATTATAATCTCCAAAATATGCAGCATTAATTAGTGAGCTTGTTCCTGCTTCTCCAAGTGCGGATAAAGCGGCAAATATTTAGAGCACCACATATAAACAAGGGCCATGGTTGAGAAGATTCCAATAGTGACCAGCCATTCTGTTAATGAGGGGGCATAACTCATAAAATCTTTCCAAGGAAAATTTGGAACTGAAAAACCATGCAATGTGGCAGTTGCTCTATTCATTATCATTCCTAAAACAGCAGAACCAACACCAATAATCAGGGTTTTTTCATTTTCCCTGTACTTCTTAATATTTAACAAAATTACAGGGATAAAACAGAATAGTAATTCTAGAACAAGCATCCACATCCCATAGAAACCTCCCCAAAGGTCATAATAGCTTCTATCAAATGATGGGACAAACTTAACGGACATCATATATACATCCCAAATTCTATACAAGAAGAAGAGTATAAACATGAAACCAGATACTCGGGCAAGGCTTACTAAAGTCTTAAAGGGAATAATCTCCTTCTTCTTCATTTTACCTGCGAACCATGTTGCTAATATAGACATAGAGGGTCCCGCAGCCAAAGCAGAAAGAACAAATATAAAGAAGGTATGCGGCAAATGAGAGATCAAAAAAGGCCTAAACCAGCCAGGTTTTGCAAATAGCACGCCATAGGTTCCTCCAAGAGAACCTTGATGGAAAAAGGATAAAAATGTACCAACTGCTGCAGCTATCCACATAAGTTTATGCATATAGTGGCTGATAGTATGGATAACAGGAAACTTGTCTAAAAATTTATGTTCCAGCGCAACAGGCGTCATTTCAATTACTAATATAATAAAGTACAAAGTAATGCAAAATATAACCTCTGTGAGCATAGATTGCGGAAGGAGATGATGTCCCCAGTTTGGATACACATAAGCGAACCAAGCCCTTAGCGGCTGACCAATATCACAAACAAGAAAAACAAAAGTAAAAAGATAACACAAAAAACCTATTAATAATGCAGAATTTATTATTGGTTGAAATTCGTCTCTTCTAAATATATATAACAGAAATGATGTAAAAAAGGCACCTCCGCCAAGAACTATCAGGCTTAGATCTCCAACTATCCATAATCCCCATGCCATTATATTGTTCATGTCTGTATAACCTAAGCCGAACAGAAGTATCCAAAGAGCGCTTAAGGCAAAAGCTATAGTTAGGATAGAAAGAACTATTATACTTTTTTTAACATTACTGGTATAATTTGAGTACTCATTTTTTACTAATTCAATAAATTTGCTCACTTTTATTCTCCTTGCTCTATATAATAGGAGTTATTTAAACCACATCATATCGCGAATCCATTTCTGGCTCGATAAATAGTATACCTTTGGCTCAGGATATTGTTTTATCAGCTTGCGTTTTCTATCTTTCTCCCATTCATCTATTGTATGCACTAATCGAAATGCCCTCTCGCTTTTGGCAAGCTTAGAAACATTCGATGTTGAATCATTTAAATCTCCAAAAGAAATTGCCTCTGTAGGGCAAGCTGTGACGCATGCAGGTTTATACTCAACTGCATTTATATCCGTAATGCCTTTGCTTGCTGCCTTATCACGTTCCCTCTTCCAGATATGACTACAAAAAGTGCATTTGACAACTGTGCCCCTTGATGCAATAGATACATCCGGATTTAAAGATTCCTTAAAGGAACCTTCATATTTTGGTTTCCACCAGTTAAATACACGCGCTTCATAAGGACAAGCAGCCATACAGTATCTGCATCCAATACATCGAGACCATATCTGACTGACAATACCGTCATCTCCCATATCGGTTGCAACAACAGGACAAACAGTAACACAAGAAGGATTTTCACACTGCTGGCACATTTTTGGAATATATGCAACCCTAACATCACCGTACTGAAGGTTTTCATCACGGTCGTTTGTAATTTTCATAAGTTGAAGAAAAGATACTCTTTTGGGAATGTTTGAGTCATCCTGGAATATTGGCATGTTGTTCTCCTGCATGCATGAAATCTCGCATGCTCCGCATCCAGTACATTTATCCAGATCAATTACCATACCCCATTTTTTTTTCATTCCCAATTCCCGTTTCATCATCTATCACCTCTTAACTTATTTTTATCCTTGTACACCACCAATCGGTAATTCCCGATAGAGGATCAATTTCGTCTGACATAATTTTTTTGGGATTAACACCCTTGCCTTCTGCATATTTAGTAAACGCAATATGGCCAAATCCGAGGGGTATTGCCACTACATTAGGGGCAACAGTTTTAGTAATGTGAACCTTAAGATCTTCAATCTCGCCCCTGGCAGATTGAATGTCAATTGTTGACCCCTCTGAAATTCCATATTTTTCAGCAGTCAGAGGATTTATCTCGACCCAGAGCTTATTCCCTAGGAGTGTCTTTCCGTCAAGACCTTTTAAAACATAGGGATATGCAAGTCCTCTTCCATCGGCCACAATAGGACGTTCAAAAGGCATTAAAATCAACGGATATTCTGATGATTTAACTGTTTTTTTAGAAATATCTGAAATATAGTTCTTAAAAATCTTGGTGGGGAATATAAAATTAGTTGTATTATTTATCTCTATTTTATCTGTAGATTTAATTAAATCCTTATAACTTGCCCATGGCAGAGAATTTTTA
>JAXHTB010000427.1:0-3204 GCA_034190185.1 Spirochaetota bacterium
AGGGACTATAAAAAAAAGACCGATCCTGTATATGGCAACTCTTGGCGATACTTTAAGCTATGGCCTGTCTTTGAGTATGAATATGATGATAGAGGCAATTTATCATTTAACCTCTTGTCTCTCTTGCCATTCCGTGATCCTGAGGGATATGAAAAACTCTATCAGCCATTCTGGACCATCATAGAATACAGCCGATTAGAATCAGGTGAAAAAAGACTGGGATTATTGCTTAGAATTTATTATCAGAGATGGGGGGATGATTTTATGTATATTAAAATACCATTTATCTTTTCTTATGGCTCATCTGATGAGATCCTTGTTGAATTATCCTTTCTGTTCTCAATGTTTGCTTATTGTAATGATAGCGAAGGTAAATATTTAAGACTATTCTGGATTCCGCTGAAAATTGGAGAAGGCACTGCCTCAAAAATAGCTAAAAGAGAAACTGTAAATGAACTGAGCAACAAAGTATATTGGGAGGAGTTGACCAGATTAAGGCATGCTAATCTGAGGGTAAAAAATGAATTCATATTGTATTCTATGAATATTTTCTGATTGTTTTTGAATATTTAATGCATAGAATAATCCGATATTTTTTTTTGCTATAGAGTTTTTCTAAATGTTTTTATAAAACAAATATTTAATTATTTATTATATATATAAATGTCAATTAAGCTAGATACAAAAAGATTACTGAGCAGCTTCTTTTCAAACATCGGGGAAATTTTTCTTGAGGTTATTGAAACGACCGGTTTTACAATAATACTGTTGTTTGAGACCATTTTTTACCTGAAGAATATCATAAATAAGAGAAGCTTGATCATCAAAGAAATGTATATTGCTGCTATAAAGAGCTTTGTCGTATGCTCAATTGTGGCCCTTTTCACTGGTATGGTACTTGCTTTACAGGCTGGCATAGAGCTTATGGCATTTCAGCAGCAGGCTATGGTTGGAAATCTTGTGATCGCAACGATGACAAGGGAGATGGGGCCCTTCATGACTGCGATTGTTCTAATTGCATCTGTTGGATCAGCAATGGCAGCGGAAATAGGCACGATGAAGGTTTCTGAGGAGATAGATGCTCTTGAGATGATGTCTATTAGTCCGGTTAACTTTCTTGTTATGCCCAGGGTTGTTGCTTTATCAATTGTTTTGCCAATGGCAACGGTTTATGTAAATTTCTTAGGTACACTGGGAGGAGGTTTGGTTGCTAAATTTCAATTGAATGTTTCCTTTGATATCTACTACATGCATGTCCTTGAATCCCTTTTCTTCAAAGCAACGTATGTGGGTCTTTTTAAAGCCTTTATTTTTGGCATTATAATTTCAGGAGTAAGCTGTGCACAGGGTCTAAAAGCAGAGAACGGGGCATTAGGGGTTGGAAAAGCTACAAGATCATCTGTTGTTATTTCTTTTGTTATGGTTTTAATTATTGGATATTTTATTACGTCAATCTTTTATGGATAAATTAAATGATAGAACTTAGGAATATTTGTAAGACTTTTAATGATGTTGTAGTACTTAATGGGATAAACGCAAAGATTGAGCAGGGAGAGACATTCGTAATCATCGGGCAGTCAGGTACAGGAAAAACTGTAACTCTCAGACATATAGCCGGACTTGTTGATCCGGATTCAGGAGATGTATTTGTTGATGGGATAAGAATGAATGGGGCATCGAGAAGGGTAAAAGATGGATTGAGAAGAAGAATGGGAATTGTTTTTCAATCAGGTGCTCTTATAAACTGGATGACTGTTCGTGATAATATCGCCCTTCCTCTACGAGAACAACAACTTCTTTCCTTAGAGGAGATTGACCGAGAAGTAGATGAAAAACTGGAAGTTCTTCAGCTGTCAGAAGCACAGTACAAAATGCCCGCTGAAATCAGTGGTGGAATGAGGAAGAGGGCTTCACTCGCAAGGGTACTTGTTATCAATCCTGATATTATTTTGTATGATGAGCCAACCTCAGGTCTTGATCCGGTTATGTCAAGTCTAATCAATGAACTCATAAGACAGATGCAGCAGGAGTATGGATTGACGTCTGTAGTTGTTACTCATGATATGAACAGCGCTTACTACATTGCTGATAGAATAGCAATGCTATATAAGGGTGAGATCATACAATGTGATACACCAGACGGGATAAAAAATACTAACAATCATATTGTTGAACAGTTTATATATGGCAATCTGGAGGGTCCAATTGATTTACATAGAATATAATCTAAACTCATTGAAAAGATATATATAGAAAAAATGATAAGGGAGGATATAACTCATGAAGATGAAAAATGAGATCACTGTTGGTATATTCTTTTTTATAGCTTTGAGTATACTGGGATATTTTACAATAATAATGGGTGAAGAGATATTCACACCCTATGAATACTATTCAATGAATGTAGTATTTCCTGATATAGAGGGGCTTGGAGAGAACGACAAAGTCAAGGTTTTTGGCGTTAACGCAGGTATTGTTGAGAATATCCAACTCAAGGAGAACAATGTATGGGTAACGTTAAAAATGTATAGAAAATTTACTCTTTACGATAATTACAAGATAAGAATAAGGAATGAAACAGCCCTTGGTGGCAAATATGTAGGCATAGAACCAGGCAAAGAGTTCATTGATAAAAAAAGATATGTTATAATCCATAACTATGAAAACCTAAAAGGAAGCTCAACAGGAGATATCACAGCATTATTATCAGAACTTATTGCTGAGAATAAAGAAAATCTGTTTAAAACAATAAATAATATCAAAGAGATTACAGGAAAGCTGAATTCTGGTGAAGGTACAATCGGAAAACTCATAAACGAACAGAAGGTTCATGAAGATACAGATGGTCTGATTCAGGAGATACGTGAGACTATGGAGGATGCAAGGGAACAGGCTCCTGTTACAAGTTTTATAAGAGCAGCTCTTTCTGCATTTTAGGTTTATCCTAGTTTTTTATTCATGACAATTTTGCTAAGATGCTCATAAGATGCTGCAAAAAGCACTTCTTATTGAAATGTGAACTCTATAATTACGTATAAACATATTTCATCAGCAATGGCCAATTTTTGAATTTTGGAAATTGGATTTTTGAAGTCGAGTCATTTAATTTTTTGTCAATATCGTCTGATTAATGGCGCACTTTAATTATTAGGGCAGATGATGCAGCTTTATACTTTTTGATAAACCCATGGTCTAGATAATCAT
>JAXHTB010000428.1:0-3176 GCA_034190185.1 Spirochaetota bacterium
ACGTCCGAGGAGAAGCCCATGTGGTACTTCACATCGCCGGAGGCCGAGACATGATGGGCGTGCTGGCCCTCGAATTCCTCGAACAGCTCCTTGGGCGACTTGCCGAGGATGTTCACCAACAGCAGGTCTCAAATAATTAATTCCTGCATGATACCTCTTATTATTATAATACCAAACGAAATCTCTAATTTCTTTTTGGGCTTCTCCATAATATGAAGGGCTGTTAGGTCTTAAAGATTCCTGACGAATAAGCCCTATCAATCTTTCTGCCTTGCCATTTGTCTCCGGATGCTTTCTCCTGGTCGGAACATCAATACATTCATTCTCAAAAAGTATTCTCTTAAAATCAAGACTAATATATTGGGATCCATTATCATGAATAATCTTTGGGCTGGCGCCTTTATACCTATCCAGCGTATTCTGTGTAAATAATTCTACTGATTTGCCCGTCATATCTGTCATAAGTTGCCAGTTTAATATATACCTCGAATATCCATCAAGCATGAATACTAAATAATAGTTAATCCTGCTTATAATAACATATGCTATATCTGTATGCCAATGATGATGCACATACTCTGGTTTATTCTCATATTCATCCCCAGCGCCGTCATGCTCTTTAAAAAACTTCCCAAGAAGCTTATTCCTAAACAAAATACGATAAACACTCGATTCTGAAAGATACACAATGCCTTCGTCAACCATCTTCCATGTAAACTTCCTATAACCCATATTCCTGTTTTCGTCATTCAGTTCCCTATATGATATTACAATTTCGATCTCTTCATCCAAAATCTTATTCGGATTGTTAATTCTTGATGTTGCTTTAGGCCTCTCCTTTTCCTTTCTCCAGCGATTTATCTCACTCTTGCTGATCTCATATAAACTCAATATCTGATAATATGGCCAACCCGTCCTATGCCTTGTCTTCTCGATATCCTCCATAATTGATTCTTGCGTCTCTCTTTTATAATGGCCGCCTCTCCTTATCCCAAATGCTTTTTTTTTATTTCTATATTCTCTTTAACTACTTCCGCAATAACATTATTCAATTTCTTAATCTCTTCTTCTGCCTGCTTCCTTGCTCGCTCATCTTGAGTGCTTTTCCGGCCAACCTTTGTCTCTGCAAATCTCTCTAATGCTCCTTCAAAAAAGTCCTTTTGCCATCGATAATACTGATTCGGATGAATATCATATTCTTCGCATATCTCTGATACTGTCTTAGCCTTTGTTATAACAAGCTTTACAATATTAAATTTCTCTTCAGGTTTAAATCTTCTTCTGCCTCGCTTCTCGTTCATTTTTCCTCCTCTTTATTCTTCGGAGGTTTTACCAACTTAATTTCTCATTAAAATGGTCTCATTTAATTGAAGCGAGACATTTTCTCCCCCTCACTGAGGGTCTGAAAGGTATTGTCACATTGCTCTACTCTAGCGATTTTATATAATATATCAGAATGTTTCTCAATTTTAAAACCATCAATACCAAGCTCAATGAGACCATTGTTAATGTTACCAATAGCCTCATCTATATTAACGGTTTTTTTCAACTGTTCAGAGACAATGGCTTTTTGATCAGATATTTTTTTGTCAATATCAGATATCTTTTTTCTTATATCACTTATCTTTGATTCAATTGATGTTTTATCATTTTGATAAGCTAAAATTGTTTGATCATAATCGCAGCGCATAATATTCCAAAATTGCTTTTTGATTGCATTAAGTGAAGCATCTTTATCATCAATTTTAGCATTATGCTCAGATATTGCTTTATTGATATTAATTATAAATTGATTAAATGTATCTATCGCATTAGATGATTCGCTAAGAGTTATTTTTTGACTCGGTGTTTTTATTTTTTCCTTAATCTTCGTTAGATTGCTATTCAAACATTGTATGACAGAATTATAAAGATTTTCAAATTCACTTTTTTTCTCAAGTATAAATGGATTAGAGTCATATTTTTCTTTATGGGGTAATGAATCATAACCGGTTTCATAATTAGATAATTGATTATTTAAATCATTTATATCATTCTCATATGTTGTATCAAAGTAATTCTGGATATTTTCGACTAGTATTTTTGTAATAGTTTTTTCCTGACAAAAAGGACAATTTTTACCATCACTTTTTATCTCCTCTGGAATATATTCTAATCCTTGTTTGACCCAATCCGAGTTATCAAATTTATTAATAAGCTCTGCAACAGTACTGTCTTGATTGCCGATTATTGCTTTTTGAAAAAGTTGATTTGATTCTATTTGATGAGCGGTGAAATTAATAGTAGATAATAAGTCATACTTTTGAGCTGTAGCTCCTTGAATAGCTTCAACTTCTTTCTTTAATTGATCAGTTGTTTTATCAATTTTATTTTCTGGCTTGGGAAATCCCAACAGATGATTGAATAATGATTCCTTTCGTCCCATTAAACCAGCAAGACAGTACTCTAAAACACGATCACCGCCTGCATAACTGGATTTTATTTCCCATATTTTATTCTCAGTGTTTTGTTTTTTTTGAGATAAATCACTGTTATGTGTTGTTATTATATCTGTATTGCTTTTCTTATCTTCCTCAAGTTGAGCAATTTCTTGCTCTGCACTTTTTACGTTCTCTTCTGCTTCTTTATTCTCTTTTGAAAGAGTAAAAATTCCTTTCAAATTATCTGGTTGATAAAAATAATCTCTTATAAAACGTTGGTTATAAACAAGGATTTCTTCACTGTTAAGTCCTTCAACAGAACAATTTGAAAAATCTGAATCAGTTACGTCATATAAAAAATCAGATAGTGTACTTTTCCCTGTTCCGTTAAGACCATAAATAAGATTAACTTTTTTATCAGTTTCCAAAGTTGCAAGTCTTTTAAAACATGCAACACCATTTAGATTGATTTTTGTAATCATAGTATACCCGTTGTTATTCTGTTGTAAGTAATATCTGGGGGTTACCACAATTCCCACTATTAATTATTAAAATAATTTTGTTACACACATAACGAGTCTGTCGAAAAACCCACTTTGAGAAATGTTTCGTGTTTAAAATAAAGAGAAATTTTAAAAAAATTAAAATTTTCAGGGACAATAGAACTCGGAAACTTAGTATCAGAAATAATATCACAGAACTTATCAATATAGGCCTATATTGGCCCATCTCTACGATAATCTGTTATTATGTTGA
>JAXHTB010000429.1:0-3170 GCA_034190185.1 Spirochaetota bacterium
GAACAATCCAGAATGCACCAAGATCCTTGCCGTTACGGTCCTTACGAGCCTTAATCCTCAAGGGCTGTCCCGGCTTGGGTATGCAGAAGAATATGCCAATGACATTGCACGGCTGGTTCTCTTGAGAGCCCGGATGGCCAGGGAGGCGGGGTGCCACGGCATAGTCTGTTCAGGGCACGAGGTGGCCATGATAAGAAAGGAATTGGGAGACGACCTGATTGTGGTTACCCCCGGCATTCGACCCGCGTGGTCCGTTGTGGGCGAGGACGATCAAAAACGAATCGTCACACCCGGGACCGCTGTGGCAAGCGGGGCTGATTACATAGTCATTGGCCGTCCTATCAGGGACGCAAAGGACCCCGTGGAGGCGGCAAAGAGGGTGGAGGAGGAGGTGGCATCAGCGCGTTGACGCGCCACATCACACCCCCTCCCTGGATTTAATCATTCCCCCTGTAGCGGTAATCGTTATCTTCGACGCGAGTAATAGGTGTACAAACTGGATAGTACCGTGGCCGCGTCTTCCACATCGTTATAGACCCGTTTCCCGTCTCTGATAAGATTTCGAACCGTTTCACTATCTCGTTCCGAGTAATAGCTGCATACAATGAGAGGCTTTTCGTACTTCGGGATTAGATCATACGCACGCCTCAAGAGTTTCTCATCCTCTGTTCCGGGAATTACCATGCCACTGCAATCATCGTCATCTCTAAAACCGGGCCAGGCCATTCCATGGACAACCACACCATCAATTTCCCTGGACGAAAGAAGCGTCTCCAGAATATCTGTCTGGGCCTCTGATTGCGATGGATCAAGCTCTATAGCTTTTGAAAGGAATTTCTGGCTGGAATCATAATTTTTCTGATTAAACAATGCATGTCCAATTCTGTTATTTGCAACTATATTATTAGGTGATATTGCAAGTATAGCTTTATACTCTTCAATCTCTTTCTGCCATTGCTTTGTTTCATAATAGAGTTCTGCGAGCATTGTATGTATTTCCAGTTCGCTGACATCCTTGTTAAAACCTTCTATTTTTAATAATCCATTTAGTTCAGCTATTGCTAAAAGATACTGTTTTTGTCCAAATAAAATTTTTGATCTTAAAAAGATAGCAGGTACATAATCGCTCCTGTTCTCAAGTATCTTCTTGATGATTTCGCTTGCTTTTACATAATTATTTTGCATATAGTAATCTTCAGCCTTTCTGACTCTTGACGGTAGTTGATAAGTTTTTAAAATGAAAAATAATATAATAATACTGATAAAAGAGACTGAAAATATAATGATGTATAATAGTATCATTTATAATACTTCTCTTAATTTAGATTATATTACTGCATCGGAATTTTATCCCCTTATTCCACCCCCTGACTTCTACCCACATTTTTTTGTTTAAAATAGGGGATAAGGTGATTATAAAGATATGGGGATATTTAATCAATTTCAACATGAATATCAAGCCTATGACATCCAATTTGTTCAACTTGATAAAAGATAATAACTCTCTTTTCATTTTCTGCTGTAATATTACAATTGTTTAACTCAATCTAAATTTTTCTCGCTTCATGTGACATAATATCGGTTATAAAAGCTTGGGCCATTAGCATTATATGCCTCTAATATAGCTGAGTAGCTACAACTCAATTAATAATGCCTTTCTATAATATTTTCCAAAAACCCTGAACCAAGAGTATTATGAACCTTAATAATAGGCTTTATTATTAATTCAGTTATATTATTTTCTTTATATTCAATCACCTTATCTCTATAATCCTCTTGTCCACTTTTATTACACCTTTTTTTTTACTTTGAATATAGCTGAGCAATCACAATAAATCTATGAATTTGTTATATATATATTGTTGGTTATATATTTAATAGAATAATATATTATTCATATTAGATATACTTTAATTTCTAATCAATCAAAATTTTGAATAACCTTAGGTATTAATTTTTCTATTAATCAACAAATCAATATTTTAAAACAAAAAAATATTGAAAATCTTGATCGATTTGAATTAGTATGTCATAAAATGGTATTGTATTAAATGAATATTAACTGACGCATAGCTTTTTATATATAATAATATTCTTAATATAAAAATTGATATAAATAAAGGAGCAACTATGAGATTTGAAAATAATTTAACAAAAATGCTAGGTGTTAAGTATCCTATTATTCAAGGAGCTTTTGGTTGGAAGGGAACAGGCACATCAAAGATCGCAGTACCTGTGTCCGAAGCAGGTGGATTGGGTATTCTAACAACTATATGCTATGAGAATCCTGACGAGTTTCAGGAAGATATTAGAAGAGCAAAGAAGTTGACTGATAAACCTTTTGCTGTTAATTTCACGATAATGAAAGGAACTCAATATGATAACGATTACCACAAAGATTATGTTAAAATTACCCTTGATGAAGGGATAAAAACAGTATTTACGTCTGCCTATGATGGTTCACAGATCGGTAAAATTTTTCAGGAGGCAGGCAGTAACTGGATACACAAATGCGCAACAATAAAACATGCTGTTTCCATTGCCAATAAGGGCGCAGATGCTGTGGTTATTGTAGGCCTAGAGGGAACCGGCTACAAAAGTCCGGATCAAAACACAACATTGATCAATATGACATCTGCAAGACGCCTTATCAATGTTCCGCTTATTGCTGCCGGGGGAATAGGCGATGCTCATGGATTTATTGCAGCTCTTGCTATGGGGGCATCTGGTATTTATATGGGCACATCCTTTATGGCAACTAAAGAATTTCAAGCATCTGATAAATTAAAAAATAAAATTGTGGATCAAGAAGTTACAGATGGAGAATACTGCAGAAGTGTATACTCACAGGAACATGGAGGTATGCACTCACTTGCTTCAAGCGTCATTACTTCTGTGCCATCGATTAGGGAATTCATTGAGTCAATAATAGCAGAATCAGAAAAGATAATATCCCAATTCAAACAGTATGGAATGGTTGAATAATCTATATTTTGTCTAATAGCGCTATTATATAAGCTACATTAAAATGATTTATCATAACCTGTATTGAGTTGTTAATTATTCGCTGTTTTAAAAACTTTACGATATTAATAAATGTTTATAAAAGAATAAATAAACATGTTGACATATCATAAAATGAATGTATAATTAAATAATATACATATATT
>JAXHTB010000043.1:0-16005 GCA_034190185.1 Spirochaetota bacterium
TATTTTTTCTCTCATGTCATCTGGCATCATATTTACCTGTTTATACTATTAAATAATTGTTCTATACTTCTTTCCAAACTCTTATAAAATAAACCATCCATGGATTATTTTGGAGCTAAATAAAGTCAATTTTGAAAAATCACATCCGTTTAATTTTTCAAAATTCCGATGCGCAAAAATATATTGACAAATAAAGTGATTCATTAATCATATATCCTAATAAAAAATTAGGGGATGTAGCTCAGTTGGGAGAGCACTTGAATGGCATTCAAGAGGCCGGGGGTTCGAGTCCCCTCGTCTCCAGTTTAATAGTTTATCCATTTCTTATCAAAAAGTCAAGGGAAAACAGGTTTATTACCTGTTTACAATAGATGTATAACTAATCCACTCCTTAACTTAGGTTCAAACCAGGTTGACTTAGGAGGCATCATTTCTCCTAAATCAGATACTTTCATTAGTTCTTCTATAGATATTGGATTTAATGAAAATGCTACCTCGAATTCACCAGAATCAACTACCCTTCTAAGCTCCTCATAACCTTTTATCCCACCAATAAAATCTAATCTTTTATCTCTCCTTGGTTCAGTAATCCCTAAAATCGGTTTCAATATAGTATCATTCAATATTTTTGTATCCAAACTTTCAAGAGTATTATTATTTATCTCAAAATTAGGTGTTAACCTATACCACTTGCCATTTAAATACATACAAAATCTATGCTTTTCACTTGGGCAATGATCATCTATCTCCTTTACATAATACCTTTCTCTTAATTTATTAAGGAAATCATCGATGGTATAACCATTGATATCCTTTACTACTCTATTATAAGACATTATCCTCAATTGATCATGCGGAAATATTACAGTAAGGAACCAGTTGTATTCTTCACCGCCATTATGATCAGGATTCTTTTTTCTTCTTTTTTGACCAACTCTTACAGCCGAGGCTGCTCTATGGTGTCCATCAGCAATGTACATATTCTGATCTATAAATACGCTTCTGAAAGATTGAATTAAGTTTTTATCTGTTATTGACCGAAAAACATGTCTTACACCATCACTGGTTTTGAAATCATAATCAGGAGATGACTTAATTGCTTCTTTGAATAAATTCCTTTTTAAATCATCTTCTCTGTAAAAGAGGAATACCAGACCTGTATGTGCATTAAGACGATTAATATGATTCATCCTATCCTCTTCCTTGTCTGATAGTGTATGCTCATGCTTCTTAATTACACCGTTTTCATAGTCATCAATATGTATACATGCAACAAGTCCTGTTTGGGACCTGTTCTCAGTAACTAATGAGTACAGATACATACATGGTTCCGGATCAAGTTTCAAGACTCCCTCATCAATGAACTGTTCAAGGTTTTTTCTTCCAGTATCATAGACAAGATCATCGGATATACTTATATCTTCGTTTAAATCGATCTCAGGTCTTAAAATATGGTAAAAACTATACTTATTTCCTGCAGCTTTAGCTCTTGCTTCATTAACATTTACTACATCATATGGAAGTTCTGCAACTAAATGAGCCAGTTCAGTCTTAGAACGTAATCCTCTGAATTCTTTAATATTCGCCATGTTCTTAGATATACCTTTTTTTACAAAACTAATCGATATTAACGTCTTTTCTGCAACAGTGATATATATTTTAATAATATATTGAATATAAAACAAAAATATATTGGACTTATTTTTTTTTCAAGCAATAATATCTATTACTATGAAGGAAGTTGTTGATAAAGTTTGAAAAAAAATCTCTATATTAATATTTCATATGTATTAGTGGGAACGAATAGGAGTAAGAAATTATTTTCTTATCTTAATTATAAGCTTAACATTTTTTTCTTTGTCCCTCTTTACGATGAATCCGTTCATTCTGAACGATTTTTCAATTTTATATGATAAAAAATCAACTACCTTGTTATTAGTTCTGTTCATTATAATTCTGAAATAGTATTAGATTTTAACCATGGAGTAAACAAATCAATCTCTTTTCATTTCTTTTAGTATCTATATTATAATATGATATGGAATTTGATTAATTCAGAAAGTCTTTTAATAATAGACCGAATAGAGATAGAAATTAAGATTATTATAATTCGATGCCTTCTTGTATTTATCAGGTCAGTAAAAACAAGAAAATTTCTTATATTAAATGAAATCCCTCACGAATATATTTTTGGGATTCAAGTTATAGATTATTAAAAATTTCGGTAAATTTATTAAATGAATTAACCCCTTGAAAGCAATTTTATTTTTTTTAATTAAAAACTAATAAAGTAACATTATATATTAAATAATTAAACATAATCTTCACCCAGTAATACTTAAAAACTATAGACATTGCATGCTGTCAATCCTCTGATAATATCGTATACAATGATCAATAGCATTAAGTGCTCTCTCAATTGTAGGAAATATTGGGATATTATGCTCAAGAAGTTTATCGATAAAATTTTTTCTTATATCATCATCAATTGTATATGGTATTACAACAAAAAATGGATGCTCAATCCTCTGGTAGCATCCTGTCACCGCATTTATAAGGTCATCTTCAAGCTTAGGATTTATCTCTGTAAACCTAGAAACATACTCCATACTGATGTGCATCATTATTAGATCTAGGGATTTATCCTGATCGATAATATTAAAGACACTTCTGAATTTATTTTGAATAAAATAGGTTGCAGCCATATCGAGCGGATTCTGAACACCTGTTCCAGGAGCTGTAATGATCTCTGCAAATTGCCCTTCAATTTCCTTACTGAATAATGGTACCTCGAAATTCATCGCAATTGCCAGGTCTGACAGATTAACACCGATACCTCCAGATACAGTAATAATCCCCAACCTTCTTCCCTTTGGTCTTTTAAGAGAATTAAAAGCAAGAGCAGTATCAATAAATTCCTCAAGATTATAAACCTGAGAACCTCCTGACTGGTTTACAGCACTAGCCCATATATTTGCTATGCCGGAAAGAGCGCCTGTATGAGATTCTACAGCCCTAGCTCCTGCATTACTTATTCCTCCCTTTAAAACGATAACAGGTTTTCTGGAACATGCTTTTTTTAATGCAGAAAAAAGCTCTCTCCCATTCTTTGTGCCCTCAATATATACCATAATAATTGAAGTATTATCATCCACAGACAGATATTCTAAAAGTTCAGGAGCTCCTAAATCAGCTTCATTGCCGTAACTAATCACCTTGCTGAAGAAGATATTCCTTTCAGTTGCGCTAAGCAATGATGATATTGCCATTCCTCCACTCTGACTGATCATTGCAACAGTGCCAGATCTCTTCGGCATATCCAAACGAAAGGAAAGTCCTGATGATGGACAATATATACCCATACAATTAGGTCCAATAATCCTTAAATGACTTTTTCTGGCAATTTTAACCAGTTCTTCTTCAAGCAATCTCCCCTCTTCTGTGCCAGTTTCACTGAATTCTGAACTGAACACAACAACAGAATTAACAGATTTATCAACACAATCCTGGATTATACTAGGAATATGTATAGAAGGTACACAAACTACAACATGATCAACATTTCCTGGTACATCTGTAATCCTGGGATAAGCAGGACAATGAAACACCTTGTCTGTACTAGGATTGATAGCATAAAGACTGCCCTTAAAACCAATGGTTATAAAAGATTTTAAGAAACGATATCCAGATCTTTTAATATTTTCTGATGCGCCCACTACTGCCACAGATCTTGGTGAGAAAATCCGATCCAGTTCATCTTTCTTACTTTTTTTATTTTGCATTTAATTACTCCATTATCTCTACTAACTCATATTCTTAAAGGATTCATGTCAATGATTTAATTCTTTTTAGTTAACAATTCATAGACCCTAAAATGGGCCTAAAATAATGTAAAAACGAAATATTCCTTGACAGCAAAGGCTTACCGACTAGAATTTGTCGCTAAATATATAGATATTATATGCAAATAATGGAGGATATTTTATGCAGCGACCCTTGGAAGGAGTACGAATTTTAGAATGCGGATTATATCATGCAGGGCCTGGAGGTTCTGCTATTCTGGGAGATCTTGGAGCAGAAGTAATAAAAATCGAACAGCCCAAAATTGGTGATCCTATAAGAGTACAAAAACAGATTGGGAATATGTCCTTTGCAATAAAGGGGGACAGGAGTATATTTTGTGAAGGATCGAATAGGAATAAAAAAAGCGTAACTATAGACCTTAAATCGGAAAAAGGAATTAAGATTGTATATGACTTGGCTAAGAAGTCTGATGTTTTTCTTACTAATATGCGTCCCAAAGCGCTTGAAAGTCTAAAATTGACATACTCAATACTTAGAGAGATAAATCCGAAGATGATCTATGCTTCAGTCTCTGCATTTGGAAATAAAGGACCTGATTGCAATAAAGGCGGATTCGATTATCAGGGTCAAGCCAGATCAAGTTTAATGTACTGCATGGGTGAGGAAGGTATGACACCGCTTGTTTCACAGTTCGGTCTTATAGATCAGGTAACTGCGATTATGACGAGTCATCAGATATTAACAGCACTTTATATGCGCGAGCGTACTGGTATAGCTCAAGAGGTGCATGTATCCATTATGAGTTCTGCAATGTGCCTTCTCTATCTTAATATCCTTATTGAATGCATGGGGGGAGAAGTACCAAGACATACACGCTCAAATGAATATCCCTTGAGAAATTACTACAAATGCAGCGACGAACGATGGATAATGATGACACTTACACCTCCAGATAAGATGTGGAGCTCTTTATGTAAAGCTCTTGGCCATCCTGAGTTGGAAGATGATCCTAGATTCAATTCAATGGAAAAAGTACATGAAAATGCAGAAAAACTAATAACAATATTTGATGAGATATTTGCCACACGGACACTTGATGAATGGCTCAGCATATTTGCTGAATATGATCTCTTCTGTTGTGCAGTAAACTCACTCAAAGATCTTGCAAAGGACTGCCAGGTGATAGCAAATGATTATTTAGTTGACTTTAACCATCCTACACTTGGTACAATCAAGATTCCAGGATATCCTGTATCCTTTAGCGAAAGCTGGGCACAGACTTCAAGCGCAGCGCCTGATCTTGGAGAGCATACGAATGAAGTACTAATGGAAATAACGGGTCATACAGCTGAAGAAATTAAAGAGTTAAAAAATGAAGGCGTAATCTAAAATCCATTTTTGCTGTTCACTTATTCATAGTTACTATGTTATTATATGATAATGTTGGTATGTTATATGATAAAACATTTAACTTTAATCTATATAAATTCTAATTAACAATTGATCTATTGCTTAAATCTTCCATGTTCCCTTAAGGAATAGAAATATGGAAAAAGGAAGAGTTTTATAATTTTAATTTTCTTGCTGAAAAATAAAAAAAATGTTGAAAAATTCTTATTATTGCAGAACTAAAGTTAATAAGAAGTGTATAATTATTATCAACAAATATAATAAATAATCAAATATCATCTTCTGTTGTCAATTCAGAATCATTTATACATGCTATATTCGTGCTAAAAATAATATCCAAAAGTTATAATCCAATAATATAACCCCAGTAAATTAAAAAATGGGGAAACTCTATATAATCCTCATGAGGGTGAACAGTTAACCCTCTGCAATGTAAAAAGCGAGGATATTTAGATCAGGTATTCTTATCATTCAATCCCAAAATGATTATGCAGAGTGATTTTCTTGTTGTAAACAAATATTATATAAAAGGAGGTTACAAGATGGATTTTAGTGAGATAATTTATGAAAAAAAGGATGGAATCGCTAAAGTAACTATCAATCGACCAAAATTTTACAATGCCTTTACATCGATAACAATTCAGGAAATGCTCGTAGCATTTCGTGATGCATGGGCAGACAAGGGAGTTGGTGTTGTTGTTCTTACAGGAGCAGGAGAAAAAGCATTCTGCACTGGCGGTGATCAAAAATCTAAGGACGATTCAGGATACGGGAAAGGAGAAGCCGTCTTTGATCTGTTAGATGCACATAGCCAACTTATAAATTTAATAAGGGCTATTCCAAAGCCAGTTATTGCAGCGGTTAACGGTTTTGCTATTGGAGGTGGTCATGTCCTTCATATTGTATGTGATCTTACAATAGCATCAGAAAATGCACGCTTTGGCCAGGCAGGCCCAAAAGTTGGAAGTTTTGACGCAGGTTATGGTTCTGCTTATCTTGCAAGAGTAATCGGTGAAAAGAGAGCAAGGGAAATTTGGTACCTATGTAGACAATATTCAGCTCAACAAGCCTACGAATGGGGTCTTGCAAATAAGGTTGTGCCTCTGGCAGATCTTAACGACGAGGTTGATAAATGGTGCAAAGAAATTCTTGAAAAAGCTCCATATGCAATATCATTCCTTAAGGCATCCTTTAATGCTGACACAGATCATATTGCAGGAACAAATGCTATGTCAAGACACGCAGTAGATCTATACTATGGAACTGATGAGGCTCATGAAGGTGTTAATGCATTTGTCGAGAAGAGACCTCCCGATTTTAGCAAATTCCGTAAGTAAACCCTTTGTACTTAAATATATTGTATCTGTTAAAAGATACTATGTTTTAACTATTCCCGTTCAATTCCTTTTAAAAATAACTTTTATTAAATGGAAATGAACGGGTTTTATTTTACTATCCAATAATCTATTTTTTTACTAGGATATAACTCACTTTTGATATTGATCCCATACTTAAAATGAAAATATATTATAAGTATCACGTCAATACTGATTGCAAATCGATTTATACTATTGTAATGATAAATATACTCTTAAGACTATTTTTTTTTGGGCAGCTACAAATACCTCTTTTCATTTTACATTTATAATTCTTCCTAACTTTATATTCACCTTTGTATATAGAGATTTATGAAATTAAAATCCTAGATATGAAAAAGTGCTATATCCTTTTAACTCTTAGCTAAGCATTATGAACCTTGAAATATTATATAATAAAAAATAAATGATATCAAATTTAAGTTGATAATATTTCATAATTAAAATAAATTTAATCTTAACATGGAAAATAGTTACTATACAATCACAGAGATCACCAATCTGATAAAAAAGAATCTTGAAAATAATCCGGATCTAAACAGCATCTGGTTAAAGGGTGAAATATCTAATCTCACTTATCATTCCTCTGGACATATATATTTTACACTAAAGGATAAGGGAGCTGTAATTTCTGCAGTATTCTTTAAAAATTCAAATAAAAAACTAAATTTTAGACTTGAAGAGGGCATGAGTGTGCTTGTACTTGGAAGTATTAATGTCTTTGAGAAGAGAGGTAGTTATCAATTTATTTTATCAGATTTAAAAATAGAAGGGATTGGTGAACTCCTAAAACAAATTGAACAACTTAAAAATAAACTAGATAAAGAGGGTATTTTCGACCCATCGCATAAAAAAAAGCTTCCATATCTTCCCAAAAGGATAGGAGTTGTCACATCACCAACCGGAGCAGCTATTAGGGATATAATAAAGGTGGCAATGAGGCGATTCCCAAATATTGAGATTATAATTGCCCCAGCAAAGGTTCAGGGAGAAGACGCTGCGGTATCGATTGTAAAAGGCATTAATGAATTAAATAACAATTATGATATTGATCTTATTATTGCAGGAAGAGGAGGAGGCTCTTTTGAGGATCTAATGCCATTTAACAACGAGGATGTTATACGCGCCTTTTACAATTCTGATGTGCCGATCATATCAGCAGTGGGTCATCAGATTGATCATCCTTTATGCGATGAAGCTGCTGATTATGCTGCTCCAACACCATCAGCAGCCGCAGAGATAGCTATACCAGAAAAAAGTAAACTTCAAGATTTTATTGAGACTTTAAATCTAAGACTTAATAGCGCTCTTTCTTCAATTATGGCACAAAATACTACAAAGATAGATGCAATTATGAATCTACGCATATTCAAAAATCCTAAAGAAATTATATTTAATCAAGAGTTACTTTTCACAGACATCGAAAACAATATAATTTCAACTATGAAAGACAAGATTTCAGATCAAAAAAATAGGTTCTTAATGCTTCCTGATTTAAATAGAATAATGAAGAATGTCATCAACGAGAAGAAGAACAGACTTGAAACTGCTATTTTAGCGCTGAAGAAACTCTCTCCGAATAATGTTCTAAAAAGAGGTTATTCCATTACAACAGATGAAGAAGGGGAAGTAATTAAAAGTATTGAGTCATTAAATATTGGTGACAATTTAAATATACTTTTTGCTGACGGGTCAGCCAACTGTAAAGTTAATCAAACATTGAAAGAGGTTAAAATTGGAGAAGACAAAAGCTCAAACTAAAAAAACATTCGAAAAAGCAATAGCAGAACTTGAACAGATTGCCGAATCACTGGAAAATGGTAACCTTGGTCTGGATAAATCTATTAGTGAATTTGAAAAAGGTATGAAACTTGCAAAATTCTGCCGCGAAAAACTGGATGAAGCTGAAAGAAAGATAAACATACTGCAAAAGGACGAACACAAAAATATAACAAAAAAGAAAATAAATATTAAAAAGGATACAGGAGAGATAACAGACGATGAAGATATACAGGGTTCTCTTTTATGAAAACAATAAACAATAATTTAGACTATCTGGAAATAGCTAAGAAAGTTTTTTCTATAGAAATTGATTCAATTAGAACCCTTTCAAAGATGATCGATGACAATTTTAACCACGCCATCGATATAATTATTAAATGCAGAGGACGTATTATTCTAACTGGAATGGGAAAATCCGGAATAATATGCAAAAAAATTGCAGCTACCCTTACATCAACTGGAACACAGTCAATCTTTATGCATCCATCAGATGCGATGCATGGTGATCTTGGTATAATAACTAAAAAAGATGTAATTATAGCAGTATCTAATTCAGGTGAAACTGCTGAAATTATCCAATTGATTCCTCATTTAAAAGTTCTTAAAAATAAAATAATAAGTATAACTTCAAATGCCGGATCAACGCTAGCAAAGGAATCTGATGTGCTTCTTCATTATTCCATAAAAAGAGAGGGTTGCCCGCTAAATCTTGCTCCAATGGCAAGCACTACTACTGTCCTTGCTCTCGGTGATGCAATTGCAGCTACCTTAATGGAAGCAAAAAACATAAATGAAGAAGATTTCTATCTTTTCCATCCCAAAGGTAGACTGGGGCAGATACTTTTACAAGTATCTGATCTGATGACCAAAGACGATATTCCTATCGTACAAAGAGATACTCCTATGCGTGAAGTAATAAAAAAAATGGTGGCAACCAATTTTGGAGCGATCCTTATTGAAGGCACAAAAGGACATCTAAGAGGGATTATTTCTGATGGAGACATGAAAAGACTATTAGAAAAAGATGAAGACCTGATCAAGAAAAAGGCTTCTGATGTTATGAATACTAAACCCAAATGGATATTTGAAGATACTCTTGCAAGAGAGGCTCTTATAAAAATGGAGAATAATAGGATTACTATACTGCCTGTGCTTTCAAAAAACAAAAAAATCGCTGGGCTTATTCATATCCATGACATTGTTAAACATAATTATGGGAGAGAAAAATGAAAAAATATATCCTAATCGGTACTACCCTCCTCCTTTTCAGTTGCCAGCCGAAATCAGGAATAACATTTTGTGAGGGAATATCTCCAGATGGCAAAGAGGTTAATTGTGGTTCAGTCTTTTCTGAAGGTGATATTACAATTCTTATAAAAAGTGAGAATTCTTTTGCAACAGATAAGATAAATATCAATATATTTGAAAAAATAAAGCCAGTCAAAAAAATGCTTGAGTCTTTTACAGTAAATGTAAAATCTGACACCAAAACAACTAATACGAATCTATCCCTGTATAATGAAGGTATTTATGAAATTGAGGTCACAGGCAAAGATAACACTATAATTGCAAATGGAACTATACAAATTGTTGAATCATATTAATCAGCTTTTTTTTGTAACCTTTTCATTTTCTCATCTTGATAATAAACAATGATCAACAGAAAAGCGCCTATAACTATCACAGCATCAGCAATATTGAATGTTGGCCATCGATAAAATGAATCTGAGCCAATACTGATAAAATCCACAACCCCTTCCCTTCCAGATATTCTATCCATTATATTGCCTACTGCACCTCCAACAATTAATGCTATAGAGTTACAGAAAAGATATGTCTTATTTTTTTCAAAAATATAGAACAGAATCAATAAGGCCAGGACTATTAATGACAGAATTAAAAAAAAACTTTGATAACCTTGCATTATACCAAAAAGCCCACCTCTGTTATAGGTTAATGTAAATTGGATAAAACTACCTGCTATGTCTATCCTTTCATGAAGAGGAATATGTGTAACAGCATAATATTTTGTAATAAGATCTAAAGAGAGTGAACAAATAAAGAAAATTGCTGCATAAATATGTTTTTTCATGTTATCCTTTATATTATTGATTTATTTTCATAATATCAGCACATCGAGGACATAACTCAGGGTGATTCTGATCTTTACCAAGTTCTAATGTATAATTCCAGCATCTAATACACTTTACGCCTTTGGTTTTTTCAAATCCAATAAATGAATTTTCAAATTCCATAAGCTCATCCACCGCTTCTGTAAGCAATTCAACATTTGAAACTTGAAAGAATCTAATATTTTCATCTTTCATCTCAGAAATCCAGTTTCTTACCTTATCATCCTTTACAAAGAGCTTGATGTCAGCCTCAAGGGATGTTCCGATTATCTTTTCCTTTCTTTTCAATTCCAGTATCTTTAAAACATCCTTCTTAATATTAACAATGGCTTCCATCTTCTCACCGATCTCAGGATTATTGAATTTCTTATCTAATTTGTGATAAGTCTGCATATGGATCGAGTCAGTATTATTGTTATATTTCCATATCTCTTCAGTAGTAAAAGAAAGAATTGGAGATATGAGAGCGACAAATGTCTGATATATCTCATATAGAACAGTCTGAGTAGCCCTTCTCTTAAGTGAATCCTGAATCTCAACGTAGAGTATATCTTTTGAAATATCAAAATAAATATTAGATAGTTCAATTGAACAGAAATTTAATATCTTTCTATAAACCATATGAAATTCAAATCTCTCATAGGCTTCAATTATCTGTTGTGAGAGTTCATTTAACCTGTGAAGTATCCATTTATCAATATCTGGAAGCTTATCATATTCTACTTTATCCTTTAGGGAAAAATCTGCAAGATTACCGAGAATAAACTTAAAGGTATTTCTGATCTTCCTGTAAGAGTCAGCAGTCTGTTTCATCATATCAAAACCGATTCTTACATCGTTCCTGTAATCCTCTGATGAAACCCACATCCTAATGATATCTGCTCCATATTTATTGATAAGCTCAGATGGAGCTATCGCATTACCATCTGACTTACTCATTATTCTGCTATTTTCATCCAGCACAAAACCATGCGTTAAAACAGTGTTGTATGGAGCGCGTTTTCTAAGGGCTAAAGCAGTCCAAAAAGATGATTGGAACCATCCTCTGTGCTGATCGCTACCCTCAAGATAAATATCAGAAGGCCATCTGTGCTCTTCCCATTCATCAAGCACAGCAAAATGTGACACCCCAGAGTCAAACCATACATCAAGAATGTCAAATTCCTTCTCAAACTCATTACTTTGACAATCTGGGCATTTGGTTCCTTCAGGAACTAACTCCATGATATCTTCAGTGTACCATGAATCGAGTCCCTTTTCTAATGAAAGCTCAGCAAAAAATAATATACTTTCTGAGCTCATTAAATTCCTCTTGCATTTTTTGCATATGAATGAGGGAATAGGAACACCCCATGATCTTTGTCTGGACAAACACCAATCTCCTCTGGACTCTATCATACTTCCGAATCTTGTCTCACCCCAAGAAGGAATCCACTCAGTATCGCTGACAGCTTTTAGGGCTATCTCCCTTAAATTATTATGGTCAACACGCATAAACCACTGCTCTGTAGCCCTATAGATAAGCGGTTTTTTACATCTCCAACAGTGAGGATATGAATGCTCAACATCATTTCTAAAAACAAGCGCATTCTTTTCTTTAAGAAGATCAACAACCATTGGGTTAGCGTCAAATACATTAACACCTTCCATCTGTGGGAAATCACTCGTAAACTTACCCTGATAATCAACTGGAGAATATGTTTCAATCCCATACTCAAGACCAACAATATAGTCCTCATAGCCATGTCCTGGCGCTGTATGCACAACACCTGTTCCCTGTTCAAGGGTTACATGAGTACCAAAAATAATCTTAGACTCTCTATCAATAAACGGATGATATACTACAAATTCCTCTATCTGAGACTTGCTTATAGGTATCTTCTCGCTCTTCTCTCTGCCAATTATATCTTCCATTGCATAAATAAGACCATCAGCAACTATATAATATTCTTCTCCGAATCTATATGCAGAATAACTGAATTCCGGATGAAAGGACAATGCCAGATTTGCAGGTAATGTCCATGGTGTAGTTGTCCAAATCACAACATAGAGGTTATTTTTGTCCACCCCATCAATATTTACACTATTAGGATCGACCTTAAATTTTACATATATAGATGCAGATGTATGATCGTCATATTCCACTTCAGCCTCTGCCAAGGCTGTTGTGCATGTTGGACACCAGTAGATTGGCCTCTTGCTTCTATATACATATCCCTCCTGAAATATTCTGCCGAAAATCTCTACTATCTTAGACTCATACGCAGGAGCCATAGTAATATATGGATTCTTAAAGTCTCCAAAGACCCCCAACCTCTTGAATTCCTGCATCTGAATTTTCAAAAATTTATTTGCATAATCCCTGCATTTATATCTAATCTTGACTGGTGAAGCATCTTTTGCTTGTTCCCCAAGATTCTTCATAACGTGCAGTTCTATAGGAAGACCATGACAGTCCCAGCCGGGCACATAAAGCGCCTTATATCCCATCATGGTTTTATGCTTAATTATGATATCTTTTAATATCTTATTTAACGCTGTGCCCATATGAATATGACCATTTGCATAGGGAGGTCCATCATGAAGGATATAGATATCTGCTCCTTCTCTTCTCTTTAGTATCTCCTCGTAAATATTACCATCTTCCCATGTCTTCAACATTTCAGGTTCACGTTTTGGCAGATTTGCCCTCATAGGGAAATCACCGCTTGGCAGATTTATAGTCTTTGAATAATCCATTGCTACCTCACTTAAATAAATTTATATCTTTTCACAATAATATCGATACCTGAAGTCATACAAAATAGATTGTAATCTCTTATACGCCCAGTTATTTAGAATTCATGGAAAGAATAATTAAAATAATTTGTTATTATGAGTGTTTTAAAAACACTAAAAGGAATGATTTTGTCAATCGAATTTTCAATTAATTGAGATAATCGAAGTTTAGTATATCCATATAATCCCATTCGCGATAAGCAAGGGCATAGCAGCATTCCTCTGTGCATATATCGATAAGCTCCTCAGGAATATACAGACTAGCAAATATTGGTATAAGTATCTTACTATGATATTCAGTAAAGAGTTCTTTAAAACACACTATAGTCTCATTAAAATCCTTTATTTTATTCCTGCTTGGTGAAGACTTGTCCTCAACTAAAAATACCATATCTTCTGATACAGCAATTATATCAAACTCCCCCTTTTCCCCAGTACTTTTTATATGTATCCTAGTCTTTATAAAAAATCTACCGGCTCAATATTAAAATATTTTTATTGCAGGTCTGACAGCAGGTGAAACAAGATCTTCCACAATAATTCCAAGACTATTAGCTATCTCTCCCCAACGTTTATTCATTTCTCTGCGATCTCTTATTGATTCATCCTTGAATTCCTTTCGTCTCATCTTTAAAAATCTGAGTATCTGCCTCGTTCTGACGTTGAAGAGCATACACCTTATTAAACTATTCAGCAACGTGTAAGAATTCACTTCTAACATCTCTGACAAAATCCTCAATCGCTTTCTGTAAACTTGTCCACTTTTTCTTCTATTGCAGACATTCATTAACCTCCACGAGAACAATATAACTTTAATTATTCATTACAAAGATATGATAATAATCTTAAGGTACTATTTATTATAATATTGTCAAGCATAGCTTGATTTTTCATTAGGTAAAATTATATAGTTTTATCATGAAAGTGTAATGTCATCATTTGTAAAAAGATGATTTACATTTTGTTTCAATGCAATAAACTCAAGAATATATTTTAATCTGCATGCAGCATCCAACGGAGATGATACAATATTGTCAGCTCTTAAAGAAAATTGCTGAATTCTCTTAACATTAAGGGTTCTACTGTCTCTGTCGTTTATAAGTATATCTTTTTTAAATAGCTGAAATGTGTCTAATATTGCATTTATCAGTTCATCAGATTGAATAAGATTTGCAAGATATAAATTTGTGTCAGAATCATAAATATTTCTTGTAAAATATTTTAATATCCTTAATATTATATCGGGATACAGATGGATATTTATTAATTGAATTATCTTCTCTTCAAGTTCAAGGTCTGCCATCCTCTTTGTAGGATATGCCTGATTAATAACATAGGTATTACCAGTTTTAACCATGAAAATAACAAAATCCAGAAATCTATCAAGTGTATCCTTTCTAAGTATATCAATATCCAGATAGGTCCCTTCTAATATTTTATTAGCAATATTTTCGATATCTTGCTCTTCCTTAAAAAGTGCTTGGATATCAAGCAAACTACTTCTTTGAAGCTCCCCAACATCCTGAAATTCTTCCAATTCTACATTTTCCATCCACAATCCCCATAAATGAGTTCATCAACAACTACTATATTAATAAATTATAAAGGATAATATTAAATTTCAATCTTTTGAAATTTAATAATTTCTTCTTAATCCTAATCTTACTGTTTTATAAAATTCATCTTTACTATTATATTCATAAACATTATTTATTGCAGAAAAAATCGAATATTGATAAAAAGAAAATTCAACAAGCGAAAAAAGGATCATTCTAAATCTATTACGATCCCTATAAGCATCATAGATTAAATAGATCAATGATGCATTCATACAAAATGTAAATATTCCGATTTTATATTTTTCTGTATATAAATATCCGAATCCCGGGATAAATGCTGACCCTACAATTGAGACCCATAGACTTTTTTTAGTACGGTTTAATTCGTTGTTAATTGATAAATCGAGCTTCTTTACATCTTCAAGATAAAGACCATTCTCAAAGGAATTTCTGTAATTAGTTATCTCTCTTTTTGCTCCCTTAAAATCACCCATCAAAGCTTTGGAATAACATTTATCCAGAGCGACCTCCTCTCTGAACCTACCCTTCTTATAGATATAATCGTACTCCTGAAAATTCCTATAAGCAAAAAAAGGGGATCCACTGATTAGACGTATATTCCCTAAATTAAATAAAGCCTCTTCCCCCTCTTTTCTTTCAGGATACTTCCTATAACATTCTGTTAATGACGAAACAGCATTATAATAATTTCCTCCTTTGAAATATGCTTCACCTAATATTATCATACAAAGAGGATAATATCTCCCTTCTGGATAAAGATACTGATACCTCTTAATTTCAGTAATGGCGTTATAATACTCGCCATTTTTGATATACAATTTTCCGAGATCTATAAGATCATGCTCAGCAGCATTAAGTGTAAGAGTTATCAAAAGAAAGAGAATAATGAACGAAGGAATTAGAATCCGCATAGGTATTTTTAAATTACTTTTACAAAATAAAATAAGCCCTCCATGGCTCATTTGCAGCTAGTTGAATATTTCGATATATTACGTCCACACCCTTAATCCACTCGAGGGGGAAATAGGGGAATAAAATTCTGTTGCAGTAAAATAATGAGGAGATATTTTAACTTCTGCATAAGCAGGTTAGCAGCTCTTTATGGATCCTGCTATTAGATGCAGCAATCTCCGGACATTCTGG
>JAXHTB010000430.1:0-3169 GCA_034190185.1 Spirochaetota bacterium
TGGCAGAATTTTAACAGCCAAATCGTTTTTTGCCTCTAATTTGCATATATAGTGATCGCAGGTTGAACATAGTATACATTTCTGTTCACTATTACTGTTTGAAAAATTTATAGCTAGAGGAATATGAAATGGATGAAGACCAAGCTCTTTTGCTGCATCTGTTATTAACTTTGATGGTTTAGAGAGTTTTTCCGGCGGAGCTTGAGGAAATTCCTTTTTTCGTTTTGGCTCTATTATATCCTCGCCTTTAATACCTGCAACATTTAGCATTTGCTCTGCTTCATCGTAATATGATGACAGAGATTTATAATCTATTGGCCATGCAGCGCTTGTGTCTTTCTTATCTGTACCAGGAAGTGGCGGACCTTCAAAGTCATCTTCCCTCATCCTTAATGCTGCAGCTCCGTAAAAAGTAGACATGCCTCCTACAGTATCATAAGGCCAGTCAGGTTTTAGTTTACCTTTTTTCTGATCAATAATAGCTGGTGTCAATCCCTTATAGAGTGGATCGTTAAGATGAAGTTTTTTCTCATCCCAGCACGATTCATCTCTTTTAACCCATACCCCACGTTCAACTATGAGTACCTCTTTCCCAGCCTTAGCAAGATTATATGCGGCAAATGCACCTCCAAAGCCGCTACCGATTATTATATATTCATAATTTTTTTTTAATTTCATATAATTACTTTATTTGTAAGCTCAAACTGATTTCAGAAGTAATGATAGTAAAAAATTAGTTAGTGCAATACAATCTCCATTGTTAAAATTTTTAGCCACTGATATATACGGATTGTCCCGGATTGTTCGTGAATCTCGACTGCATGAAAATAATACCATAATACTATAGAGCAAATCAGTGTTTTATCCGTGTTAATCCGTGGCTAAAAAACAAACTATTTAATTTCTGAAAACTCTTTGAGCTTACCTTTATTTTTATACAAGATATGCTGTTTAACAGAAGTATTAAAGGATTCAGGTAAGCTTTTATGGAGAAGGGTTCTTCGCCTCTAAATATATTTATAGCCTTTAATTTGAATCTTTGAATTTATTAAAAATAAAATAAATATTAATTTTAAAGAGTATTATAGTGAAATTAAACGTTACTTTTTGTAAAACTATGTAAAAGGCCAGACAGCCTCCTGATATGCTCTTACAAAAAGAAATAGATATGCTCCACCTTCTAAAATCCAGGGCCAGGCTTGAATATAGCTTCCCTTGAATGTTTCCCAGCCGAGATAACCTGTGTCTGCCCATAATCGAAATGAGAATCTTTTGTTTGTAATTGGCAGCAATAAGGGAAGCCCAACACTACTAGGCATATCAGCAAGATAATGAATTAATAAGCTTACGAATGTTATAATTGCCCATGATGTATTAAATAACAGTAATATTAGGCTTACTACAATGCTGAAAAGTAATGAGTGCGACCATGTACAATGAAAAGAAGGTTTTGCCCATTTCAATTTAATAGGAATTGCGTCAAGGTTAGGCAACCAATGAGCAATTATAGCGACTGCAATACTCTCAAGTGAGAAAGCTTCCATTTCTCCATTTGTTAACTCAGGAGCATAGGAGGCGATTGAGAGCGCTACAGCAAAATGACCTGCCTGCATGAGTTCCTCCAAAAACGTTACAATCTATTTCTCTTCATAGAAGTTGATTTTTAAATATGATGACCTTGCTTCCTGTGGGGCAGGGTCAAAAAGCATTAGAATGCCTAATGACGGTAGTAATGATATTAGATATAATAGAATAGATTGACCTATTGTTAAAGGTCGAGCTGGATTCTCAAATACTTGAATAATAATTACTGTAATAATTGCAGCTAATATTATTGCTAATATTGGTGTTCTTTTTTGTTTAAACATTTATTAAATCCTTTAAAAAAACTATCACCTGAATAAAAATCGATATTGTATGTAGAGTAGATCAGTTTAAAATAATTCTTGCATTTTAAAAAATCGGTCGTAGTTTAGTCAACTATAATTTATCCTTATCTCCTATCCTTAAATTTCAAATATTTAGTTTATCTTCATCTATTGCCAGAAATATATAATATTATTAGATTGATTTTTAATATTTTAACTTGACTTTTTGTAACTTTGAATTAAGGTTAAGAATCTTAATGAAATAATATCTTAAAAAGGGTAACCTTTATGGGTTTTTTTAAGAAAAAGAAAAAGGATGAGATCGATCCGCTGAAGGATCTTGTATTGTCAAAATTACGAGTTGGTTTTATGCTTGATTATGATATGAAAACATGGCAGGTTACAGGATATTGTCAGTACGACTTTGGTGAAGGTTACTATACTGATGAATGGGAATTAACATCGGGCAATGAAAAAAGGTATCTTGAACGAAGCGAAGATGATGATGTGGAGTGGACATTTTCACAAAAGATACCTATTGGAGCTGTCGAAGGAAATGTTAGACAACATATAATTGAAAATGACGATCCACCTGATCAGGTAGTTTTCAAAGAAAAAAGATATTATCTTGATGAATCCGGTCCTGGTTATATGAACGAAGATGATGATGATGAGTCTTCTAAGGAGTTCATTTACTGGGATTTTATTGATGAAGATGATGAGAATTTTCTCACAATTGAACAGTGGGGCGAGACTGAATTTGAGGCCTCCTATGGTTTTTATGTGGAGGAATATCAGTTCTCGAACATACTACCTGGATTTGAGGAAGAGTAAAAAAATAGTTTACTCAAACAGGTTTTAGATTTTATAAGCTCATTTTGTTTTCAGAAATTAAATAGTGTGTTTTGTCACCACGGATTAACACGGATGAAACATTGATTTTCATAAACTATTGAATCTGAGATCTGTTTGAATTTACTATGAATAAATCAATAAGGAGATTTTGTTGTGAAAAGATCGATATTGTATCTATTGATAATAATCTGTTTATCTATTATTTCCTGTTCAACAACCTCACCGGTTAACCAGTTAAAGCAAGCGCTTGACAGATTTCCTGAGTATTCAATTATTTTGCAGGATATGAAGGATGATGGCAATTTTTTTACAACCTATTACCATCGTTATAAGATTGTATATGCAGAGGCAGTCGCTGATGATGAGAAACCTGTTTACAGGAATAGTATTACAGACTGGTATAAGGTTGACAAAGAGGTGTACTATGATAATGCCAATTTCTTGGG
>JAXHTB010000431.1:0-3167 GCA_034190185.1 Spirochaetota bacterium
GAAATCCTTAAGAATAATATCTTCTTTTATAATTATTTTTCCCCAATTTTTAATTAAGTCTGAGGCAATCTTATATTCATGGTACTTTTCCGTAGTATATTGTGAATAATTTTTAATTGATTTACATGAAATATTTAAATTATTTAATCTTTCTTCAACCCTTTCATCTAAGGCTAAAACAACTAGATAAACACCTTTGTCTTTTAATTTTCTGATTGTATCAATAACCTTGTCGGTATATTTATTTTCCACGACACAAAGAACTCTCATTTTGAGATCCTATTTTTTAAATCCATATACATTAAAAGCAGCCCCCCATATCTCAGTAAGTTTTGAATGAGAGTGGTTAAACCACTTCCAGAAAGGCATCATCATTTCCATGAATTTACAATAAAGGGAGCGCAGGTTTTTGGGTAACGCTATCGAAGGAAAAGGGGAAGCTCCAATCGCAACTACACTTTCCAGTCCAAACTCTTGAAGTATTTCTTTATATACCCGCAAGGGAATAGAATTTTCATAAAACGGGAAATTCCGCCTGCTTTCTCTAATACATCCTTTAAATTGAAACTTAATTATTCGTAAAATTAATTTTGCAAAGAATCTTTGAGCGTCTCCTATAGTCTGACACGAAAATTTCTTGGGGATTATAACTGCAGCAAAAAGACCTCCTGGTTTTAAAACTCTTATCATCTCTTTAATCACAGGACGAACATCTTCAAAATGTTCAAGTAGTCCTCCACTAGTCACAATATGAAAGGTGTTATCCTTAAATCCCATTTTTTCTACATCTCCAATAACGAAACCTCCCTTTAGCCCTGATTTTTCGAAGCTGGCTTGACCTAGGTTAAGTCCATCCCAAGAATTGTCTAGCATTGTGCACTCATAACCTTGTTTTGCCATATATAGGGAAAGTCTGGCAGTTCCTGCCCCCCCCTCCAATATTTTTTTACCTGGGGCACGCTTGAAGATCTCAGACCAATATTCAAGACCCACTCGCCACACAAGTCTTTCCCAATCACTAAGATCGTTCTGAAGTACACGGATTTTCTTGCTCTGCCAGAAGTCATCCCATGCTCCAACTGTTGTGGAAGCGGATAACGTACCGTTTGAGCAGTTAAATTTTTTGTCGTTTTTCATTATTTTCTTTAGGCATAATGTTTTTTAGCTGTTAGAAGGGAGGTTTTGCGAAGCTATTAATTTCCTACCCATAGCAGGCCGGTTTTACCTTACTATATTAAAATATTAAACTGCCTCTAGCCTTGCATGAATCATATCCCGTAGTATACATATTATTCCTGTATTCTTGTTAAGATGGAGAATTAGTAGTATAGAGATGCTAAAAAGGATTAATATTTGAATAAATGTGGCGAAAAGGTCCTCACTAAAAGAGGAGTTGGTACCGCCGTAAACCGACTTCAAAAACAAATAGATTACAAGGCATACCATAAAAGGGAAATATGTTTTTCCTATTCTCAGAAAAAGGTCTTTATAACTTTTTGAAAAGTTCCAAAATGCCAGAAGCATTACACCAGTACTGTAAAGGAAATAAGCCGTTGCTGTTCCTAAAGCAACTCCTTCGATGCCCAAACCATTTTTAATAAGAACGTAATTTAATACTATACTCAGAGTAATTGCAGCTATTTGTAGATAAAGCATCGCATTTTGTTTATTGATTGATATTAAAAAGTTGCTATTTATTGTCATAATAGAGATAAAATAGATACCCAAGATGAGAATAATAGATGCATTAATTCCCGGAATATATGCAGGTAAAACATAAGTAATGAATAAGGGAGCTATCAGTGCCATTAAGGTACAGATTACAGCCATCAGGTAACTGAGAACGATAATTGGAGTATACACTAATTGTTCAGACTGTTGTTCATCATTGGTTTCGCCGAATCTTTCAATCATAAAAGGGTAAAGTGTAAATGCGACTGTCGAAGCACCTGCAAATAGGAAATTGGCAATAGTGAGCCCAATTCCATAATACCCGATGTTAATTTGATCAATCACTCCAGCAATCATCCATCGATCTATACTAGTAAAAAGTATATATCCTGTTTGGATAATTATAATGGGCAATCCTATCTTAAAAATGTTAATGGTAAGATGTAAGTTCAGAGTGAGTTTAATCCTGTATTTCATTTGGTAAAATATAAAAATGCCTACAAAAAGATATCCCAGCAATAGAGCAAATAGTGCACCGTATAACTTATTAGACAAAAATTTAAAAAACAATATAACACAAGCCAGTGACATCAGGGAGAGCAAAATATTAGCCAGACCAAGCACGCCAAATGCTTTGTCTGTCCTTAAAAGAGAAGTTAAAAAGATATATAATTGGAAAAGCATATTATTAATTGCCAGTATACAAATGGCTATCATAATCCCTTTTTGAAAACGATCTTGAAAAATAAAAGAGGCAATAATTAAAAAAATATTGGCAATTATGGCAATAATCAAAACTGACCAAAAGGTGTTGTCCTTTATTTTTTCAGCCTGAACGACATCCCCCTTTCCAATTAAAAGAGGCATTTCTTTGTTCATACCATGCATTAATCCGAGATGAACAAATGAATTGTAAGAAAATATAACCATAAGTATATTCCAGATTCCATAAAGTGAAGGGCCAAGTCCTCCCGCAATGATGAGGCTTCTGAATACTCCTAAGATAGAAGAACCTATTATTCCCCCGAGAACATTTGCTGAACCTAAGATGACCTGCTGTGCTTGTCCGGAGTTTTTGGTTTGATTATTCAACTCTAACCTGACTCTGCAATATGTGAATTTACTTAGTTATACTTTTAACTGGCCATCCCAAAAATTTTTGCATGATTTTCAATGAAGTTGCTTTGGCACCATAACTTTTCAGATTATAATTTAAGCGACGAATGTAGTTTTGTAAGATAATAAAGGGGTGTCTTATCATATAATTTCTTTTGATCCGTTGTTGCGTTTTTATACGTATTGAGTTCAATTGTTCAGTTGGAAAGTCTGTGAAATTTACTAATATGGGGGCATCCGACATATAACCACCTTCTAACTTTTCTAAAAATTCTTTCTCGCTTTTAATAAAACCTCTGTGTAAGCTATATTTCCATAATTCAGATCCCGGTAATGGAGTAGTAGGGCTTAGATTACAACCTGAATGATCTATTTCTCGA
>JAXHTB010000432.1:0-3155 GCA_034190185.1 Spirochaetota bacterium
AATTGCAGTTATATTCTAAAGATTTCAAATTGCTAAAAGAAAGTAAAACGTATATATTTAAAAGTTATTTATACAGCAAAGATGCTTTAGATTCTGGTTTAACATCAGCCGTAGTAATGAAGGATGGAACATTTTATATTGTAGATTCCATAAATAATCGCATATTAAGAATCCCGCCGGATTGGATGAAGTGAAATAGATATTACCTTTTCCAGAATCTACTCTTTCTCCCATAGATTATTCAGAATAGAAATTCTATTGTAAATACAGTATGTGAAGAATTTGGACTTTATAAAGATCCCAATAAAAAGAAAGATTATAAGAATCAATTATTAAAATATGGACGTTATAGGCTAGATATGGAATATGCAAGACCTTATAAAATTGATATTAATAAAATATATAACTGGCTAAAGAACGATATGCCCTTTATTTTAAGGCTTCCCTCAGGTAATTGGCATTTTGTAAATGTAAGGGCTGTTATTAAGTCTGGAGGTAAATATTATCTTCAAATACATGATACGATAGAGTTTGCACCGGACTTTTGGAATTATAAATGGGTAGATTGGGATAGGATTAAAACTATGGGATCTTACGAAGATAAAGCTTTAATAGAGCAGGTAAATTTAAGTAAAGAATATAAAAATGAAAATAATTAGAATACATATAGTTATATTATTAAGCTTATCTATATTTAATAATTGCAAAAGATATACAAAAGGAAGTGATGTCTTAAATGATGATTCTAGTATAAAAACAGAACAAGTCGAAGAAACTGAAGAAACAGCAGATTGGATAGAATTTGGTAAAATGCCCATAATATGGCAGATATGGAAGGACAATAATGATAGGGTATTGGTTTGGGTGGAAAGAGAATATGAAGAATATGAATCTTATTACTACATACAGATATACTCAAAGGATTTTAATAACAAACTAAATGAATATAAAATTATTGGCGATATAAGATTAGTTTCAACAAGAGTAAAAAAGGAAGGAATTTACATTCTAAATGGATATAGAGCATATCGTTCTATAAGGATCAACGATAAAAAGAAAGAAGTTCGTATTGAAAAAGATATTATCCATTTATTCGACAAGAATATGAAGGAAATAAAGAAAATAGATGTAAAACGAAAAGATATACCTAGTGAACCTGCAACATCATTTGATTTCGATGAAAAAGGAAATATATATGTAAGATATTATAAACGCCCCAACCCTGAGAGTGTTAGAAAAGTTTCTTATTTTAATATTTTTGATAAATATGGTAAAATGATAAAGAAAGGAATATTTGTTTATAATTATGAATCTAAGGAAGGAGAACTTTTGCCAATATCTCCATTTGATTGGTTTTATCATAATGGTTATATATATGATTATAATAATACAGTGAAAAAAGTTTCATTAGAAACGTTTAAGTATGAAATATTTCCGTTTAAATCAGAAGATTCAGAAGATGTAGAATATTTTTGTTTTTATCAAAATTATTATTTAATTTTTATGGAAAAAGATGTAGAAGAAGAAGATAAATATTATTACAAATTGCAGTTATATTCTAAAGATCTCAAGTTGTTAAAAGAAAGTAAAACCTATAAATCGAGTAATCTTATATATGGTAAAGATGCTGTAAATTATGGTTCTACATCAGCTGTAGTAATGAAAAACGGCATATTTTATGTGGTTGATTCCATAAATAATCGTATATTAAGAATCTCACCTGATTGGATGAAGTAATATAGATATTATCTCTTGCAGAATCTACTTCTTCTCCCATGAATTATTCAGAATAGAAATTCTATCGTAAATACAGTATGTGACGAATATAAACTTTATAAAGATCCCAATAAAAAGAAAGATATTGAGAATCAATAATTAAAATATGGGCGATATAAAGGATATCCTAAATTTGAAAAGAAAAATATTATCAATATTTATAATTTTATAAAGAACGACATGCCGTTTATCTTAAGGGTTCCCTCAGGTAATTGGCATTTTGTAAATGTAAGGGCTATTATTAAGTCTGGAAGTAGATATTATCTTCAAATACAAGATATATTAGAGTTCGCTGCAGACTTTTGGAACTATAAATGGGTAGATTGGGATAGGATAACAAACATGTATATTATAAAAGTGAATTACGTAGTATTGATAGAACAAGTAAAGTTGAGTAAAAAGTATAAAGAATGAAAATTATTAAAATACATATAGTTATACTATTAAGCTTATTGATATTTACTAATTGTAAAAAAGAAAAAAAAGATTTATTAAAAGAAGATCCTATTAAAATAGAAGGTGATTGGATAGTATTTGGTAAGATGCCCTTAATATGGCAGATATGGAGAGATGATGACGATAGGGTTTGGGTTTGGATAACAAAAAAGGATAAATTTGATTGTTATATTCAGATATATACAAATGATTTTATTATTATGGAAAAAGAATTTAACTTACCTAAAAATTTTGATTCAGTTTTAGCACAAATAAAAAGGAATTATTTGTATGTTGAGTATGGACCATTATATAAAATTAATAATAAGGGTGAAGTTGTTAATAAAATATATTTGAAAGATTTTTATCAAGAAAAAGTTATAACTTTATTTGATATTGATAGTAAAGGAAATATATATGTAAGAATTAGGACTGATCATATTCCAGAAACTGGGGATACTAGTTCATATTTCTGTATTTTAAATAGTAAAGGGAGCGAAATTTTTTGTGGAGCTTTTAATGAGTTATATACACCGTCATACACTACACCTAAGCAAGATCGTTTTCCTATATCTCATTTCCATTGGTTCTATTATAATGGCTACATATATGATTATTTTAATACAGTGAAAAAGGTTTCTTTAGAAACGTATAAGAGTGAAGTATTACCATTTAAATCACAAAATGTGAAATATTTTAGATTTTTTAAAAATTATTATATAATCATTGAGGAAAGAGAGGTTAAGGATGGAGATAAATATTATTATAAATTGCAGTTATATTCTAAAGATTTCAGAATGCTAAAAGAGAGCAATACGTATAAATTTGATTATGAATTAGAGGGCAAATTTATGCAAAATCGCACTATTTTTTCAGCAGCGCTAATGAACGATGGCACATTTTATATAGTTGATTCTGAAAATAATCGTATATTAAGAATCCCG
>JAXHTB010000433.1:0-3147 GCA_034190185.1 Spirochaetota bacterium
AAGCATTATTCTGTATATCAGTGGAACCTATAAAAAATGAAAAGAGCGACAGTCCTAAAATACTCACTACTACCCATAGTATATTTACTCCTATATTCGCTCCTTTTTTAATAATAAGAAGTAATAATAACAATGTGCTCGGTATACTGAACATCCATGTATGAGGAGTTATCCCGGTTTCACTCTGTATAAAACCGAAGAGCGGTTTAAAAGCCTCGGAGAAGGCTATCATATAGAATGCCACTGAGATTGCTTGGGATAGATATAATGAAATGCCAATTGTGCCTCCCAGCATAGTCCCAAAAGACCGGCTTATCATATAATATTCACCACCGCCTTCAACCTTAAGATTTGTGGCTATCTCAGCAATTGCAAGGGCAGTGGGTATAGTAATTGCATGACCTATAAGGATTATGACTATTGTTCCCAATATGCCTGTATGTCCAACAGCGTATCCAAACCTTAAAAAAAGTATAGCGCCCAGTATTGTACTGATGCCTGCTAAAAAGACAGGGGCTGTACTAAAACCATATCCCTTAGAAGATTTTTGAGAAGACAATTTTTACCTCGGAATTTGAATCTATTATCATAACCTAAAGAAGATGCTCTATAGGATATTCTGCGGGTTCAAGGGGGCCATAATAACTCTCCTTAAACCCACATTAAGAAATCAATTATATACTATTTATTTTTTACTTTTACTGCTCTTTTTTTGATTTTTTCGATTTTAGCTTAGCTTTTTCATCAAATCCCTTTTCTTTTTTCATAAGCTGATAAGCCTCTTTGTCAACTAAGATAATCTCGATTCTTCTGTTTTTTGCCCGTCCTTTTTCGGTCTTATTAGATATAATTGGGCAATATTGAGAATATGAAACAGCAGACAATCTTGATGGGGCAATCTTTGCAATTTCATGAAGGTATCGCACCACATTTACAGACCTTTTAGAAGCAAGTTCCCAATTTGTCTCATATTTCTTCTTTAATGTTTTGCCTACAGGTATATTATCTGTATGGCCTTCTATCCTTATCATCTTTTCTGGAATTTTTTTGAGTATTTTGCCTATTTTTTTCAATACAGCCTCCCCATCACTCTTTATCTCTGCATCTCCTGATTCAAAGAATATTCTATCAGCAATATTAAGTTTAAGAGCGCCCTTCATTTTCCTAATCACAATTTCACCTTTATCGATTTCATTTTCTAAATCAGAGATAAGCTCTTTGTAAACATCTTCCAGCCTTTGGTATTCAGATTCATAATAGGCTTCCTTCATATCGATTTGTTCTTTCAAATCGTTCATCCATGAATCCAGGTATCTTATCCTTTCACGCGCCAGATCAAGATCTTCTCTCAATCTCTCGTTTTCCCTTTCAATATCTTTTTGAGAACAACCCACTGTTATAGATAAAACTGCAATTGAAATTAAAGTTAAAACAATAAACCTTTTCATCTTTTTCCTCCTGATCTATATCTTTTTTTAATAGAGCTATACCCTAATAAAAAAGTATTATCTAACATATGTTTGAATGATTGCAATAGGCATAAAGATAATAATACATCGGAGTCTTGCTAATTTTTTATAGGAAAAATTCCTATATGAATGCTTCTATTATGTTATAAAGGTTGCTAATATGTTTCTATATGCCCCCAGATTCAATCTTAATAAGACAAAGTATAGGGAAAACCCCTATAAAAAATTAGCCCTTTTTCTATTAAGGATTTTCTATTGACCTATTGTTTGCATAAAATATAACTGTTTTACTGCTTTTAACAATAGTGCGTATATTAAGTGGTTTACCCTGTATCAATAAAAAATAGAGCAAAGCAATATTTTAAATTTGCAGAAGATTTGGAGAAAATTATGACAGTTCGGGAACAACTTATGGACAAGATGCCACTCAACCTTAAAGGTCTGGTTGATCTTGCCTATAACCTGTGGTGGTGCTGGCATGTCGATTCAGTGGAATTATTCAAGTTTCTCGATCCTCCATTATGGAGATCGACAAAAAGTAATCCAGTTGGTATACTTAGAGAAATTTCACATGAACGACTTGAAGAAATGGCACAAGATGATTACTTTTTTGAGCTTTATAAGAAAACAATTACTCTTTATAATAATGATATTCATAATAAAGATGAGCATCTCTGGTGGAACAAAAAAAATCCTGAATATAAAGATATCACAATTGCATATTTAAGTATGGAATATGGGCTGCATAATTCGCTTCATATCTATTCTGGAGGTCTTGGTGTTCTTGCTGGAGACTATTTAAAGGAGAGCAGCGATCTTGGAGCACCACTTGTGGCAGTTGGTTTTTTATATCAGGAAGGATTTTTCATTCAGAAAATCAGCGCTTACAGAAATGGATGGCAGGAAGAGATTTATAATGAGGTGGATTTTGATGACCTTCCAATTGAAGAAGTATTTGATCCGGATACAAATCAACCGCTGATCATAACAATCAATCTCAAGAGCTCAGTAGTATTCGTCCGCGTATGGAAGACAACTGTGGGGCGGATTGCGCTATATCTTATGGACACCAACATTGAGATCAACCATCCCTGGTTACGTGATCTTACAGATCGGCTTTATGGCGGAAATTCGGAAATGCGTTTACAGCAGGAAATGGTGTTGGGTATTGGGGCTGTAAGGTTATTAAAGAAACTGAGAATTGAGCCGTCAGTATGGCATTTGAATGAAGGCCACTGCTGTTTCTCCTCAATTGAACGTATTCGCGAGCATATGATAAAGGGGGTTGAATTTGATGAAGCCCTTAGTATGGTAAGAAAAAATACTGTATTTACTACGCATACCCCTGTCCCTGCTGGCCACGATATATTTCCTTTAAATCTGATTGAATTATATTTTTCAGACAATATAGACGCCATCGGACATGAAAGATTTTTTTCCTTAGGCGCCTATGATCTTGGATATGGCAAAGGTTTTAATATGACAGTTCTAGGAATAAAAACCTCTTCATGTATAAACGGAGTTTCAAAGCTTCATAAGGATGTGACCGAAAAAATGTTCGGTTCATTATGGAACGAACTTAGAGACAAAGACAAGGAGAGGTTTAAGCCGTTGACCTATGTCACTAACGGCGTGCATATCCCCTCATATCTCTCTAATATAACAAAGGAATTTCTTC
>JAXHTB010000434.1:0-3142 GCA_034190185.1 Spirochaetota bacterium
CTTGATAATAAACGAATTAACACATATTGTTTTTCTTCTTCTCTTCCCTCTTCTCTTCCTTCTTCTCTTCCTTTTTCTCTTCCTTCTTCTCTCCCTTCCTGCCGTGCAATTTCAATATCTGTATTGTAATCAAGTTTCCACTTTAACCTCGATTCATAAAGATCTCTTAACCTTTCATCATTGGTAAAATGCTCGTACTCTTTATGCGCTTTTGCTATTGTCTCATCATCCTTTATCAATATCTCCATAATATCCTCCCTTGAGCCTTCATTCTTCAAAAAAAGCAGCCATTTTATTAGCTTGTCATCCATAAAATATCTTTCAATTTTGTAAGCTCTAAAAAATGCAGTATTATATGATCTGTTAAGACATACTCCGGATCATTTATTTCCCTTAATAAAAAACAGCTATGCACATAATCCAACTCTTCAAATAATATGAAATTCAATACATTGATACAAATTGTTGGTCTTAATTTTGTATAAAAATCTTTCTCCTGTAATTGAGATGAATATAATTTTGCCCAATAATAAAGACTTCGGTGCTTAAAATTTTCATTCCCTGTTGATTGTACCTCGATATTATAGCGCTTTCCTGTTTCATCTGTTGCTTTTATATCAACTATGGATTCTTTATCTATTGGAAAACTCTTTATATTAAAGGGATCCTTTATCTCAACTGATATTATTGGCATAAATTTAGAATCTGTAACTACAGAATTAACAAATGAAAGAAGTAGATCCTTATTTTTTTCCGATCCTAAAAGATATTTTATAAATATGTCAGATGTTGGGCTAATAAATGTGTCGATAATAAGAATGTATATATTAAAAGAGGATTATCAATTATTTTTATCTTCATCGTTGTCTCTGAAAGCAGATTGAACTTACTAATATTCTTGTTCTTTGATATACAATTAAATCCAACTGAGCCACATCTCTAGAGGGATGCGATCCAGTTGGATAAATTATTATTCTACTCTTCCAATGCTCCTGTAAAGATCTCGTCGCTTGCCTTGATTACAGCAGTTTCACCTGTTAAGAGAGCTTCGATCTTGCCAAAGACCTTGGGGAACTCTGATCCAATCCAAAATTGTGATGCCAAAGTCTTACCACTATAGAAAGCTGCCTCACTGTTTTCTGTGAGTATTTTAGTTCTTTCTTCCCCCTTTGCATCACCAACAAGCTCTTTTACCTTTGGAATTGTAAGCGTTAAGCTCCAGATGTGCATCCATGCAATAGTTATATCAAATATGATCTTTTGTAATGGCGTGGCATTCATGAAGAGATGCAGAAATTTCCCTTCTGCAAGTTGTCCTGCTAAAATACTGATTACTTCATCAAGCCTTTCCATACCTTTCTGTACAGGTGTAATATATTTATCATCAACAACACCCTTAGCTTTATTTATAGTCTCAGCAAATTTCTTTTTCCACACCTTGAAATTATATTGATCTGGATTCATGAGGATTTTTCTCATCATAAGGTCGATAGACTGTATCCCATTAGTTCCTTCATAGAGGGAACCTATCTTTGAATCTCTTGCCAACTGTTCAACAGGATACTCAGAGATAAATCCATAACCGCCGTATACTTGAATTGCTTCAGCTGTAATTTGCCATGACATATCGCTATTTCCAGCCTTTAATACTGGAGTTAGTATCTCAACAACTGCCTTAGCTTCTTTTGCCCCTTCTTCATCAAGAACATGTTCCAGATCAATATTATATGCGAGATAGTAGGTTAACATTCTCATAGCTTCAACATAGGACTTCATCCATAGGAGCATTCTTTTAACATCAGGATGTTTGATGATAGTGACCTTTGGCGCATCAGGATTTAGCATTTGAGCAACATCGGATCCCTGTACCCTGTTCTTAGCATAGGTAATTGCATGCATATATGCGCTGCTGGATAGTGCAAGTCCCTGCAGTCCAACGCCAATTCTCGCCTCGTTCATCATCTGAAACATAATCTTCATACCGGTTTTCTGTTCCCCAAGGAGATATCCAATACATTTTCCATTATCTCCCATAGACATTGAACATGTGGCAGAACCATGAATTCCCATCTTATGCTCAATGCCGGTACAGACAATATCATTCTTCTCTCCGAGTGACCCATCAGGATTGACAATATATTTAGGCACTAAGAAAATCGAAATTCCCTTAGTCCCTGATGGATCCCCCTCTATTCTTCCAAGTACCGGATGTATCATATTTTCATTAAGATCATTCTCAGCACAGCTCATGAATATCTTTTGACCTGATAATAGGTATGTCCCATCATCCTGCGGAACAGCCTTGGTTTTCAAATCTCCAACATCCGATCCAGCATCAGGTTCTGTAAGTCCCATTGTCCCACCCCACTGACCGGATAACATCTTATCAAGATATAACTTCTTCTGCTCTTCAGTACCATAATTTACAATAAGATTTGCAGCACCATGAGTAAGACCCGGGTAAATACTTAAAGCAATATTTCCAGCAGCAAGAAATTCATTACACGATATATTAATAATTTCAGGTAAACCCATTCCGCCAGCTTCCTGAGGGATATTAAGCGCAATAAATCCAGCATCTGCATAGGCTTTATAGGCCTCTTTATAACATTCAGGAACCTTCACTTCTTTAGTCTCAGGATTATATTTTGCGCCTTCCTTATCACCTTCACCATTTACCTGGTAAAATTGATCCAAGGCAATTTTCTCAGCTAATTCAAGAGTATCGATAAAGGTATCTCTATCAAAATCAGCATATTTTGGATATTTGGTAATTGTATCAATATTTAAAACCTCGAACAATACAAACTGTACATCCCTTGATTCAACTAATGGATTTAATGCCATAATTACCTCCTTAAATATTAAATAATAATTTATAATATTAATAAATAATAATGCAAGTTGTATGCTACACTACACTATTTTTTATAACTCCTTCAATATTCAACCGTATGTAATATGACCTGTTTATTATATGACTTTCTTACTTCAAATAAAATTTAGTCTGGTTAACCCTTCAATTAGTTGTTTTTCTTCTTTAAAATATACTTTAATAAATACTTTTCCGTTAAAATGCTAATAAAAAATGTGAAGTTGAGTTATTTATTTAATTTGAATTCATCAATTCACCAATTCTTAA
>JAXHTB010000435.1:0-3132 GCA_034190185.1 Spirochaetota bacterium
AATGCAGACTATAACGCATCTGTTAATATTGCGAGATCAACAAATTTTGTTAATCCGAAAAAATCTGTCGATGATAGAAAGCGCAGAAAAGCGGTAAGGTCGACAGAAAAATTACCTGAAAAGGTATCGCTGATTGCCCAGCGAGAGGGTGAGAAGTGCAAGACAGCGAAAGCAAAGGCCTTGTAACACTCACTAAACCTTCAGAGAAGGCAGGCAACTCGGGTTTTGAGGCCAGCTATGAGGGTAGGCAACCTGGGTCTACCGATTCTCCATCCAGAACGTCACAGAGTTTTGAGGCCAGCTATGAGGGTAGGCAACTTAACAAATTTTGGTCGCCAATTTTCTACTACTTCCCGTTTTGAGGCCAGCTATGAGGGTAGGCAACTGGAGTTTTCTTGCAAATAGGTTTGAGGCCAGCTATGTTTTGAGGCCAGCTATGAGGGTAGGCAACACTGCCAATTTTAGCTCATAAGCGGAAGAAATAAGCGTTTTGAGGCCAGCTATGAGGGTAGGCAACATTATAGGAGGTGATTGATATCGCACAACGAAGAATGTTCTCCTTAAAAATTATCGACACTGATAACTTTATTGATATGCCAGCAACAGCAAGATTATTGTACTATGATTTATCAATGCGAGCTGATGATGATGGCTTTGTAAACTCACCTCATAAAATTATTAAAATGACTAACGCTTCTTTGGATGATTACAGAATATTATTAGCTAAACAATATATCATAAAATTTGAAAGCGGAATCTGTGTGATTAAAGACTGGAAAATTCATAATTATATTGCCAAAGATCGATACAATGAAACTTTATATGTCAATGAAAAAAAGCAGTTAGAAATTGATACCAATGGCTCGTATACAAAATGTATACAGAATGTACACGAATGCGAGACACAGGTTAGGTTAGGTAAGGATAGGTTAGGTAAGGATAGGATAGATAAGATTGAAGAAGAAACACACGAAAACGAACATTCTGACACAGACAATCTATCATCAGAAATTATCAACCAGAGTGTTTCTGAAAATTCAAATGACGATAAAGAAAAGAATACAGACCGTCAACTCATGATTGATCTCTTTTATAAAGACTATGAAAAACTATATGGAGAAAAGCTTGAATTTACTCCTAAAGAGCTTGGTTGTATTAAAAACTTATTGAAGAAAAATAAAAATTCATTCAATAAAAAATATGACCTATTATTAAAAGAATGCAAAAAGGAAAAGAATACGTTTTTTAAATTAACTCCGTCTGTTTTATTATACAGTTGGAATCAATTGGTTGAAATAAAAAAAGAATCATGGGAAGAGCGAATGGAAAGGATAAAAAAAGGAGATTTACATTATGAATAGACAACAATTTTTTTATGATTTGGGGTCAAGCTATTCAGGATGTTCGGATACTGAAATTAGAGATATTTCAGACTGGATGGATGAAAATTTTGTGACGGATGCTGATCTTGAAAATTTGTATAAGACAATAAAATACAATCATCAATTTGGCTATACTCCCCGCTTACCTCAAATTATAAAATTCTGGGGACAGACTGGAAAAACTTATTTGTCAACATCAAAATTTCATCCTCAATCACCGTTTCAAGAAGTTTTGAAACATAAAGATAAGCCTGTTAAATGGATAGTTAATCATTATCTTTCAATAAGAGAAATTCAAAAAATACGACCATTAAGAAATGATGAAATTAGCTTTCTTTGTGGATGGGGGGATTTGTTTTATTTAGTTACAAATTTAAAAAAACAAGGACATGCAATAGAGGATATACAAAAACAATGCGATCGAGTTAGACAAGAAATTTTGGAAGGGAAAAAAAATATTGATACGATGGATTTTGTTGATGAAGAGTTGGCAAATGATTTAGTGCAAATTAAAAATTTATAGGAGGTCACGAATGGTAAGGTTAGGGCGGTTAAAAATTAGAAAAAATGATCTAATGAATACGCCGAGTAAAGTTTCACATATTTTTTGGATCGTAAAATTTGTACCTATTAAAATTAATTTTTGGGATATAAATGGCATAATAGAATATGTCGGTGTTTCAGAACTTTTTGAAGAAATTCCTGAGTATGAAACTATACCAGAATATTCTGTCAATGTTATTAAAGAAGAAGGTAAGATTGTGTCTGTAAACTGCACGAAAATTTTTTAGGAGGGATATTTCATGGATTTTGTAATACAAATTTTTATAAAAGACGAAATTGCATATAAAAAATTTCAAAAGGAATTAGAAAGCAATGGATTTAAATTGCGTGGAAGTAAATGCAAAACTCGGTATATTCAAAATGATATTTTTATGCTTGGCTTGAAGAAATTTTTGGATAATCCCAAAGCAATTTTAGAAAAATATAGGAAGGACCAGGAGGAGGCTTGATATGACTATATACGATAAAATTATATGGTTTATGTTAGGCAAGGCTGCGGAGGTAAAAAAATTTTGCGATATAGAATATTTCACAGACGCAGACGCTCAGGCAATTTATAAAATGGACAAGGAAGAGTTAGAAGTAACATGGGGAGTGGTTAAAAAATGGATAAAACATAATTACGGTGGATTAACGGCTGCGACGTGTCCGTTTTGCATTTATTATAAGGACTATGAAGGAATTGTTGATTGCAATAGATGTGGTTATGGGGAAAATCATGGATTATGTGACGAAAATAATTCAGACTGGGCTATTGTGCAAAGAAATTTTGAGACAATTATACCGAATGCATTGACCAACGAATTTTATAAGAATTTGGTCGATGAGATAGAAAGTGATGACTTTATAGATACGGCTGACGAAATAATAGAAATGTTTAAGTAGTCATGACAAAAAAAGAATATCAAAATAAGTTAGCAAAAATAGAGCAGCTTTTTAGAGATCAAGACACTTATGATTATGGGAAAAGTTATTACGAACTTAATTTTCTCATAGAAAAAGTTAATGATTATGAAAAAGAGCATAATATAACAAATACAAAATATAAAATTATGGAGGCTTGATATGACTATATACGATAAAATTATATGGTTTATGTTAGGTAAAGCTGCGGAGGTAAAAAAATTTTGCGATATAGAATATTTCACAGACGCAGACGCTCAGGCAATTTATAAAATGGATGAAA
>JAXHTB010000436.1:0-3125 GCA_034190185.1 Spirochaetota bacterium
ATATCTTTTTATTGATAAATTTAATATACTAAATTTGATCTGATTTTGCTTTAAAAACTTTACAAATTTTCTTGACTTTAAAAATTTTTCCAACATAATTTATATATATTTGCCGAAAATATAATTGTATATTTATATATTCTAATAAGGAGTATAAACATGAAAAAGGGAACCTTTTTTATAGCAATTTTAGTTGCTTTACTATCTTTCAGTTCAGAAGGATACTCACAGTTCGAAACCCCTAATAAGGAATTCAATCCACTTTACAGACCGATATCTGTTGTTATGAGGTTGAGCTATGATAATTTCAAAAAAATAAAGCAACTACATACCGCAATTATGAACTATGGCAAAGGCAAAGAAGAATTTGACAAACTTGTAGATACATATGCAGAAGCAAGTGCCCTTTATTTCCAAAATAAAATAGTACAATCAGCTAATCTTTTCACAAAAAATCAGAAAGAAATAGATGCAGTAGCTTCTAGAATCGCTCTTGTGTATAAGGACTACACTGAGAAACTGCATACTGAAATAATAAAGATGAATGTTAAATATAATATCAAGAAAACATTAAAAGGAGAAAAACCAAATCCATCAACAACTATAGCTATTAGAAGCGCATCCTTTGGGGTTCAAAAAGCTAATGATTATTATGTTCGATCAAGATGGATCAATTCAATCTATCAATATAGAAGAGTAAAGGATAGCTGTTTTAAATTATATGAAATTCTGGAGGTGCCTCTTCCGTCGAAGTTCAGAAAGGATATACTCGATAATCAAAACCAAATTTATGTTTCAAAGATTAAAAAGAAATAAGATCCTTTATAGTAATTCTACAAGATATTACTATATTTAACAATTCATTAAGTTATTCCACTTTTTCTACTTATTAAAAAAAGTAGAGAGGTAATTTACAGCCTCTAAATGATTAAGTACTATATGCGCCATAGGCGCATATCTTTTGCTTTTTTCTGTTTATAATTTTTTTTTCCTTAATATAAGATCTATGATCCCGCTCTCTTTTTTCCCTTTAAACACGATCTTCTTTCTGTCAACCACTTCATAATTATTAAACCAAGTTTTAATTAAATCTGGTGGAACTGTTACTGGTTTTGATGGCGCTCTATTCTTCTTTATAGTAACCTCTTCTTTAGAGCGAAGTTTTAAAGATTTTATTACATTTCTATTCGAACTTGCCAATTCTATCTCTCCATCAAATACAACTACTTTGGTCTCATCTCTGCTGGTAATTACACCAAAATCTGTTCCAGAGACACCAATTATAGCAGTAGGGGTTTTTAAAATAAGTATTCTGCTTTCAAAAATATTTTTTATAGTAATTCTTACTTTACCTGTCAGTACTCTAATTCTCCCAGGAGCGTCCGCCTCCTCTAATTTTAATTTAGTTATACTTAAGACTGTCACTTCTCTGATATATATCTTAGTTCCGTCATTTAAAAGGATCTCAATAAAGGAGTTTTTACCTGTTCGAATTTTATGATCCTGGACAATAGAGTCGCCGACAACAGGTATAAATCTTCTACCTGTAGATAGAGAAGTAATATCCACATCACCAACAATCTGGATTACTTTACCTAGTTCTGCTGATACATAAGAAGGTACAATAGTCAAGGCAACAAAAAAAAGAGAAAATAATATTCTATTCATAAATCCTCCAATCTTTCCTATTCTAAGAATTAAAATTGCAGATCAGTTTCACAAATAATTATATATTAATTTATACTGTATTAAATATTTCTTAGTTCTGAGTATATATCCTTTTGTTTCCTTAAAGGGAATGAATTCAATATAATAATCGATATCATTATATCTTAATTTTTTCCTCCACTTTATTACATTGCCAGCTCCAGCATTATATCCCCCGACTATCTTTTCAAAGCTCTTTGTATAACCACCCGGGAAAATCCTCTTAAGCCATTGAAGATATCTAGTGCCAAAGGTTATCGAAATTAGTGGATTTTTAAGATCATAACTGCTAATTTTTAGATCCTTTGCAACTCCCTTTGCAGTTTCGGGCATTAACTGCATCAATCCTGTAGCTCCTGCTGGTGAAACAGCCTTATGATTGAATGAAGATTCTGACTTTATCATAGCATAGATCAGTTCTCTGGAAATATTTTTTTCTCTGCTTATCTTTTCGATATAGTTCTTAAAAGCCTCTGGAAGTAATCTCATAATGGAATTCGAAGAAAGAATAAACATATTCTCCTTTAATTTATAATACTTTAACATTTTCAATGTCCCTTTAAAAGACATGTAATAATTGTTATATTTCCCCCCAAAAAAAGAAAGCGCTGTATATATCTCCTTTTGTGATTTAGGATCATCAGATATTAGGCTAAATTCCCTATTTATACCTTCAGAATAACCCACAACAAAGTATTTTTCAACATTTTTAACTATCTCACTTAAATCAGAGTTAGTTTCATAATCAATAATATCCTTCTCAAATCTATTGTATCTATCAATTAGTGGAAATTTAATCAGCTTAATTCGGTTGTCCCTGCTGTCAAAATCTCTATCCCTAAAAAACAGCAATGAATGATAAAAAAGGGCATCTTTATATCTTTCTGCCTTTATAGATGAGATAAAACCCTTCTTAAGATCTTTAATATTATAAATTCTTTTAATACGCTCAAGTACTGTCCAAGTATAGGAAGAGTCAGGATTTTCTGTAATAAGCTCTTTTAATATTCTGTTAACATGCTTTGTTTTATTGTATTTTTTATATATTTTATACAGCCAGAACCTTACTCTGCCAGAGTATGCTCCATGTGCATGTCTTAAGAGTGCTTCCTCTAAAAATTTTACAGCCTCATCTGGATTAGATTTTCTTAAACTCTCTTTTGCAAGGAGCCAAAGGAAATATTCTGATGTTTTATCTTTGGGATACCTTGTCTTATACTCATTAAGATATCTTGTAAAACCACTTATCTTTCTGTCCTCCATAAAGATCGCTACTTTTCTCAATGCCTTTTGCGAAACACTCTCTTTTGTTCGTCCAAGCAGCTTCCTGTATAGATTGACTGCTGCAGATTTCCATCTCATGTCCCAGAGTTCATCTGCCATAACCTCAAGAAATATATAATATTGTTCAGAATCAC
>JAXHTB010000437.1:0-3121 GCA_034190185.1 Spirochaetota bacterium
CATACTTCGAAAATCTGTAATGATAACTCCTAAATGTAAAGTGCCTTTTGGGTTCAGAACAGTTCCACCTGTATGAGGATTTTTTCTTCGTTCTATTTTTCTTTGAGCAACTTCTTCATCACTTGGAGCTATAGGAATAAGGACATTTCGCATTTTAGCAAATCGCATTAATTCAAATTCACCAAGAATCCTCTCAGTGCTTCCTGGAGCTTCAGCTGGAGGGTAACCTGTTAACCTAATAACTTCTAACCAACCTGGTACACCTAATTTCCATGCAAGTTCATATGTCAATTCACTATCAGTTAATGAATATTTCTTGAACCTTTTCTGATCCTCTTTATTTCCATTAATGAAGCCTGACTGCCAAATTTCTCCTAAAGGTCGATCTACATCAACTTTCCCTTTTCCAAGAATTGTTTCTGCTATATCTCCAAGTCCTTTCTTACCTGAAATAGGGTGTATACCCCATGTTCTGGGAGATATATCATAGGAAATACAACCTTTGATTCTATAACTTTTATATCTATTTGAGTAAAATACTGGATTAGCTTGAAAAATTGATAATAAAGATGAATTGATACCCAACTTTTCCATTCTAGCTAAAAGATAAGGTAAATCGAAATTATCTCCATTGAATGTAATTAAAACATCAGGTTGAATATTCTCAAGTTTTTTAAGAAAAGCTGTAATTACTTCATTTTCAGCTTGATCAGTATCTTCTTGTAGAATATGAATATTACTCTTTCCATTAAATTGATCAGTACCAAAAACATAAGATATAGCTGTTATTCTTCTTTTCTTATCATTAATTAGCTGCAGCAACGTTTCTTCATGATGATCAACTTCAATATCAAAGGCCATTATTTTTAACTTGTAAAAAAAGTCAGCTGATTTCATCAATTCGCTTTTCGTTGATTTCAAATCCTTATAGCTTATTTCAGCAGTAATAAAATTCCCTTCTTCATTATAATTTGATATAGGTTATAGATGGCTTAATAGATTTTCATTCAACATTAAATGTCATAATTCAGTATAAGTTTAGCCATACTGACATACGACGTAACCTCAATATACGTTATCATACGTTATCTATTTAGATTTAACTTGTTGAAAGTCAGCTTTATGAATTCTCAATAATTATTTCTATCTCTTCTATTAGAGAGCCAACTACCTCTTTTGTCATCAGGGTTCTCTGTTTCATTCCTTTTGAAAAAAGTATCATCCTTCCCCTTTTGCCACCAGCAACACCAACATCAGCATGGGAAGCTTCACCAGGGCCGTTGACCTCGCATCCCATAACTGCTACTGTAATAGTCTTATCCATCTCCTTTAGGATCCTACTGAATCTTAGCTTAAGCTCCTTCTCAATCATACTGGCAAGCTTTAATATATCAATAGATGAATCTGTTCTTCCACAGGTTGGGCATGAGATAATCCTTATATAGGGATTCCTCATCCCTAGGGATTCAAGGATTTTTCTTGCTATAACAATCTCTTCAACAGAATCACCAGTCATAGATACCCTTATTGTATCTCCAATTCCTTGTAAAAGAAGACTGCCAATTGCTATCGAACTTTGTACTATACAGTTTAAGCCAAATCCTGCTTCAGTAAGACCAATATGAAGCGGATAATCCTTCATTGTGGAAAATACTCTGTTTGCTTCAATTGTTTGCGACAAGTCTGACGATTTTATCGACACTAGGATGTCGAAAAAGTCGTTATCTTCCAAGATGTTTATATGCTGAATTGCAGAGTCAACCAGATTTTGCGTAGTAACACTGGAGTATTTCTTTCGGTCAATTGAGCCGCCATTTACACCTATCCTGATAGGCACATTATATTCTTTAGCAGCCTTTATGATATCCACCAGGTCTTGTCTCTTCTTAATATTACCAGGATTGATTCTAATTTTATCTATACCAGCCTCAATAGCTTTAATTGCTATACGATGATTAAAATGGATATCAGCAGATAAGGGGGTGTGTACCTTTTCCCTTATTCTTTTTATATAACTAATTGACCCTTCATTCTTTACAGCTAACCTTACAAGATCAGCTCCCTCATTATGTAATCTTCTAATCTGATCAATTGTACCATTTATGTTTTCAATAGGGACATTTGTCATAGACTGAATAGATACTGGAGCGTCACCTCCAATGGATAGGCCTCTGACTTTCACTACTCTTGTTTTTTTTCTATTTAACAGATTATCTGCTCCTTTATAAAATTAATTGAATAAAATTAAATCATATTTTTGGTACAATCATTATATACCCCCAATTTTGTAGCAATCAAAATATCTTTTATTTTATATTTATTGTAACTGAAGAATAGCAGGAATTGGGGCTGGATTTGCTATTTTACATAAGTTGCCCCCTTTTTTTAAGCAGCCAACTGTACATCATCGTTTATATTTATGATTTCATCTTTCATATTTGTGATAACCTTTTTTGCAGATATAGATTTTTATTTTTTAATACAAGCATTTTCAATATAAGAATCAAACATATTCTCTATGAGAATATGTTTTAGCTGATCTTGCAGTGATGAAAACGAGTTAACAATAGTTTTTTTCTTTTACTTTGTGCACTTGAAAGATTCAAGTGGGTCAGGAGCAAATAAGCGCAGGCAGACATGTGTAAGTGTTTAATTTCACCGCTGAGCTTTTAACGATGCAGAGCGCTCAGGCTAAGATGTTATTGAGCTTGCTTTAACCAAACTTCAATTGAACAGCGATAAGAGTAATATAGGATACTAGTGTGAGGATTTAAGTTATTATCAGTATATGCTATAGTAATAATTTTTTTTTGAGCCTTTCCTACTGAAGGCTAGCTGGCATAAACCTATCTTAAAGACATTTGCAATTGTTGATATAAATGAATACAAGTTAGTACCACGATTGGTTTTTATGGAGGTTGTAGATACACAGATTCTAACATTAAACGAAAATCTTACCTGCTAAATAAAGCGGATAATTCATTAAAGTGTTATTTTTAACCTCCAGGGGTTTTCCTGATATCTTAATTGTTTTTTCCGGTGAATATTTGATGATATATTGCTTCAAACTTTTTGCTTGAGTTTTTGTTCCCGCTTTAACTTCAATGGGAACAATTTTACC
>JAXHTB010000438.1:0-3120 GCA_034190185.1 Spirochaetota bacterium
GATGAGCAAATCGGTTGCGGCTGTTGGGTGTTGTAAGTTGTTAGTTCACACGTGAGGGTGCGGAAAACCTTGAAACCCAACATGTCATAAGAATACTATATAGGATTTACTGGCAATATTTGTTTTGGAGTTGATTCTCTCCCATTACTAATCACTTTATTTCTTAACTTTCTTCTTCTTTGTCTTAACAACAAAATCAGATAAGGACTTTAAAAATTTCTTTGCTTTCCATTCAGATAGAGTGAAGACGTACGGTGATTCAGAAGACGAACATATATACATCTTTTCATCATCCTTCTCTTTACCCTTGTGGAATAATTTTAGATCAATACTTCGGCCCAAGGCTTTTATGGAGACTATTGACTCGGGTTTTCTTAATGTTTTTATATCAATATTCGGAAAGGAGTTTGCTCTTATTGAAATAGCATCTGTTACAAAAGATTTAACCTTATTGTTGTCAAGCTCAACATTTTTATACTCATTGCATATCCATTTATCTTCGTTCTTTTTCTTATCTATCTTAACTTTATCCTTATCCTTTATATCTTGGTCAGAATCGTCTTTTTTCTTTAAATCCAGAACCTTAGAGAATGATATTTTCTTCCTATTGTAATTTAATTCAATAGACTCAACAGCATCCTCACTGATCTCATATATTTTCTTATCCCTGATATCCTCAACAGATTTGTTATAATCATTTATAAGCCAACCGGAAGCAAGGTAAATCTCCGGTTTTTCAAAAAATTTAATATAAGAGCTTCTACCTGCGGGACTCTTTTTTCCTACAAGAACATCTCTTAAGATTTCGTTTTCCTTTGACACAGTAACCCTGATCGCTTTATCCTGGGAAAGGTCGTATCTTTGATAATGTTCTTTTCTGGAAATAAAATCGATAATTTTTAGTTCCTTCATCTTTTCAATAAGTTGTGATACAATAGAGTCATCAGCAGGATATGCTGCTGCATCTATTACCCATTTATCTTCTTTTTTATATATCCGTATAGGTTTATCTTCTTTATTTATAACTATCTCATCTGCTTCCCCTTCCCATGACTTAACATCAATAATATCCTCAGATTTCCTGTCTCCAGAAACAAGAAGATAGATCAGAAGAACAGCTATAATACCAAGGCTATATAGTATTCTTTTATTTATTTTCATTTGCAGCAAATTCCTCCTTTATAATACTCTTTCTTGCAATTCTCCTTCTCCAGATAACAAATCCAATAATAATTATTATTATAGGAAGACCTGCAATATTTAATGACTTTAATATAAACTTAACACTATCATCAGCATCTTTCAAAGGATTATACTCCAAGCCTTTAGTTCTCATCTCAGGAAAGCCATAATTACCTGCAAGATAATCTACAAGATTATGCAGAAAAATACTATTGGGAGACTTTCCATTTGGATCGACAACATTAGATGTGGTTATCTCTGATGTACCGATTACAATAATATTTACCGGCTTTACAGATTTCTTCTGAATATCTCTCGAGACTGGAGATGCTTTAGCAGGTTTCTTTTTCTTTTTATCATCATCCTTAGGCTTCATTTGCGGAATAGGTTTATTCTTAAAGTAACTCTCAAAATCACCAGACAAGAGGACAGCTAAATTGTATTTCGTCATCTTTGAATCTCTGGGCGGACTCATACCCCAGGGCATGTAGTTTATCCGACCCTTCATTAGCCAACTTTGATCGGAAGATGACACTAATATTGTCTCTTTATTCCCTTTCTCTTCTATCTTTTTTTTGTTAACATTTACAGAAGATACCTTTGGAACAACAATCTTCTTTAAATCTTTAGTGATGATATTTGTGCTATTAAGTCCCTCCTCATCAATAATAGGAGCGAAATAGATATCCTGCCCGCCGAGTCCTCTTTGAGTTGCCTTGTAGCATTTCTTATCAAGCACAATATCTTTATTAACAGACACTCCATAATTAGCGATAAGTTTTTCTATGCCTGTATTCAGCGGCAAGACCATTGGCTGCCTTCTCTGAAATCTGTTCATCCCCTGAGGAGTTATCTCCTGGAATGAATCTATAAAGAATAATGCAGATTTACCACTCATTAAAAACTGATCTATCTTTAATAACTCATAATCTTTAAATTTCTTTTTGGGACCATTAACAATAATTACAGATATCTCTTCAGGGATATCCTCCTTTGTTAGATCAATCATCTCTAATTCATACATATCAGAGAGCATCTTCTTAAAATTATTGGATTCATCCTGCGCATTATCCAGACCTCGTTCACCATGTCCTGTAATATATCCAATCTTTGGATTTGTGCTTATAATATTATCAATAGCATTGTTGATCCTCTCCTCCATGTTATCAAGATTGCTAACAACATATTGGCCAAAAATCGTCCTGGAAAGCAACTGGATAGTCTGGAACTTATCGCCATGCTCAATTACTATCCCCACGAAGCCCTCCCCAGGCTGCACTATTTTACCTTCCATAGATTTAAAGGAAGGCCATTTCAATTTTGTTATACCGTAAATATCAGCAATATCGATCGATTTCTTATCAACAAAAGGATCAACGAATCTAAATTCTAACTTGTTAAAATTCTTTCTGTTCGTATTTTCTACTATTTTTGCAACTTTTTTATCAAGGTTTTGGATTCCTGAGATCGGTAGATTACTACTTGAATATAACGATACAATTATAGGTTGGTCCAATTTTAAAAGCGCGTTAATCTTACTTGTAATCTTATTAATTAAAGATGTAATACTATATTCCATACCCTCTGGCTCTGTGAGGGAGGCTATTTTTTCAATAAGATCTCCATGAACAATAGCAAGTCCCATATATGCATTTCTAAATTTGACTTGATCATCCTTTACCTCTCTTATCTGCACAGATCGTATTCCGAAATCAGAGGCTAAATCCTTCTCCTCTTCCACATCAATAAATTCATATCGAAAATTATCATTACCGTGCTGAGAATACTCCTCAATTAGATCATGCAGATAGCGATCTACAGTATTGTAGGGGGCTGGCAGATCCTTAGAAAAGAATACCTTAATGTTCAGGGGATCCTCCAGTTGCTGTACTACCTCTTTGCTTATATCTGAAAGAGAATAGGCGTTATTTCTGGTTA
>JAXHTB010000439.1:0-3111 GCA_034190185.1 Spirochaetota bacterium
ACTGCACTTTGCTTTTATATTAAATTCAAGTAATTTAAAATAAAGGTAGTATTTTTCATCATAATCGATTTTTTGATCAGTGCTGATCCCGGCTCCATCAACATTTAACTTGAGAATGGTCTCTTTAATGATTCTATCATCCTTTATTGTCTCCTGTTTATCATGAGCAGAAAGTTCCTTTAATAATGAAAGTGTACATTCAATTTCCACAGGAATATCAGGCAGTCTGACAGGCTTAAGCCTAATTGTCTTTTTGGGAATTTCTACTTAGATTATCTATTTTCCAATATCTTTAATTTTAGATGTTAATTTATATTCTACGGCTCCTGATCGAAAAAACATGATGTCAAGCATTGAGTTTATCTTAATATTTTTGATATCTCTTTTGGTAACAAGTAATTTAATCTTTATATTATCCTCTGTTCCTAAAACCTTTTCAATATAAATGCATTTATCCTTTAAAGAAATACAGACAAGTTGTCCTCTATCGATATCATGGATTTTTTAAGTTTTTTACGATATGTAAAAGGATGGTATAAGAGTTCATATATTGAAATAATTTCTCTAAAGATTGCGCTTATGGATTCTGTGGTTTCATTATGTTTTTTTAAATATTTATAAAACTTAATAATTGCTGTTTCAAATAATTTCGGCCTATTTAAAAGGCTAATCGGGTTTCTAAGGGCTATGGAATCAATAAATGATTTTAATACCTTTATTTTAAAACTGGATAGCCCAAGGTGTCTTGTTTTAAAAAGGAATAGGTTAAATGCCTGTGACTTTTTATTCTGTATAATAAATCTATTATATGCGTATAATAAAAGAAAGAAGAGCGCGAAAAAAATAAAAAAAAGAATTCCAATATCAAGGGCTGTTGGGATAGGCCATTTAATTCCAAAGACAGTATCCATTAAGTAATCTCCACTGTTTGATATCTTTATATACCAATATACAACATACAGTTTCTTCTTAATCAATAGGGAATGGAATAATATGTTGTAGTAAAAAATCTATATATTTATAGGGGAAACCCCTATAAATATATGAATTAGGTATAATTGGAGCTGTTAAATCTAATAGGAAAATCCCCTATTAAAATTTGCTTAAATTACCATTTATTAATATCAAATCGCCTATTGCAAAAATTGAAATTATATTAAATATAAACAGGACCTGGAATAAATTGCCAGTCAAAGTTAAAATTATTAGATGAGGTGATTTAATCAACGGTTATTTAATTTTCAAATCTACTATTTAATAAGGAGGTTCCCATGTTCTTAGAAAAAATACCATTCATTAACAAACTTGAGTCAGACAAAAAGATACTCTATAGCGCCTGCGGTTTGGCCGCTGCGGGAATTGTTATTATAGTTATCAGTAGTTTTTATGGTTCCGGATTTGCGATTACAAATTTATTATCATCTGCCGCTTTGCTTGGATATATTTATTTAAAAGATCTGAATAATAAGGTTAAGCGTTTTATACCAGCACTTGCAGGAGTTGTTTCCGGGATAATTGGGGTTGTAACCTTTTTAAATACATTTTATTTATACCATTTTTCAGCAGGGACATCGTTATTGATTCAGATTATAGTTCTTGTATCAGTGTTTATTAGTATAATTATCTTATACGAAGGTATTAATATATATAAAGGAGAATCCGGGCCAGATGCAACTAAATCAAAATCAGAGAATTTACAGGATGAATAGATATTTTATTGAAAGAAAGCTTTATCTTAATGTGGATTTTTATAGCTGAAAAATTTACCGTGAACTTGGGATTCCTGTTAATATATGTTCATAGTAATGTTTGCGATAGGCAGGATGCCAGGATGTATGGCCCAGTTGTATAAAATGCATAACACCAAACCTTCCAGAATATGCCGATCACTGTAAATATACATCGGTCTTCAAAAGACTGTATATAGGTCTAAGGTTATGTTAATTAAATGTTGTTCAATAGATTTCATTTAATTTGATTAAAAATATTAAATCAATTGGAATTAAATATTAAAATTTTAAATCAATACCTATTTACAGTTTATTACTGTTATAAATCATCCTTTTTATTATTCTGCGGGGAAGATATTTTTATAATATTTCAAATTACGCGTAATTTGATGATCCCATCAATAGGGAGTCATCAAATTTTTTTATTCACTTGTGGTTAAATATTTATTATAAGACTTTTTGTAAGATTACAAAAATAATAGAAACTTAGTAAATCCCCATGCAGAAGGGAATATCCTTCAATTACACAATTACACGACATGAATAATATATAAATAATTTATAATTTCACTATATTAATATAACATAATAATACTTAAAGATGCAGCATGAGGCTCGAAATAATATCTTAAATATGAAATTAAATTCATAATTTAATAGCTTTTGGAGTATATATTTATGGAATATCAAATTATTGAAAAGAAAGGTTATTATATTGTTAAAGTGCTTGGAAAATTTAACAGAAAAGCCATATATTCGGTAAGGCAAAACCTTGAGCCTCTTCTTATGAAACCTAATCCAATTATTGTCATTGATATGGGGGAGTTAACAGTGGAAGAGGCAGAACTAATATATCAGATAGGATTACTTACTGCGATAAGAAAAGGCGTGAAACTTGCAGGAGGAACAATCAAGATCTGTTCTCTAAAGCCAAATATTATGGGTTTTTTACATAAGAACAGACTTGATGTGCTATTTGATCTATACGAAAATCTGGATTGCGCTGAACAAAATTATCAGAGGATGTAATATTGGTTACTATAATGAAAGAGAAAAGTATACTTGAACTGGATCATGGTGTTTTCTGTATTAAAGGCCAAGGCGAAGGCAGTCACACATATATATTAAAAGGGGATCACATGAATGTCCTGATCGATTCTGGTTTGGATTCAGGCTTTCTCTTCCTACAGGAGCAACTTTTAAAGATAGGACTAAGAATTCGCGATATTGATATAATAATAAATACACACGAACACTTTGATCATATTGGAGCTAACCGCTATTTTCAAAATCATTCCATAATTGCGGCGCATCGTTTTGCCGCAAATAAAATAAAATTGAATGACATGTATGCTACCCTATATAAGTCTGGCGATATTAA
>JAXHTB010000044.1:0-15825 GCA_034190185.1 Spirochaetota bacterium
CTGGGCGCGACATTGGTGAAACGGTACTTGACGTTGCGCCTTTCTTAGTTGCCCAAACGGCGGATGCATTCGAGATATTCCCCTTCATCCGGGGCCAGTCCGGAGCGCTGCGCATCCCAGATCGCCTTCCCCAGGCATTCCATCATCGCATGTTCCGCCTCGTGGGCTCCCAAACGGGCTACAAGGCGCTGATAGGCGTCACGAATACCCGCTGGACGGTCGGTTCCGGCCTGCTCTCTGATCGCCAGATGCATGCCCATGTGCAGGAATGGGTTCGTCTGCCCGCTTTCCGGAGTGTATTCGGCCGACAGGGCTTGGTCCGCATCCCGTAACAGCGCTTGGTATTCCGGGTGCTCTTCGATGACCTGAGCCACCTGGGACGACAGCGGATCCAGAGGTTCTCCGTCCATCCTGCGTTGCCAGGCATCGAGGTAAAAGCGGCGAAGCTGATCGCGGTCCTGGCCGAAAATCACGTGTCAGCCCCTCTTGTTGTGCCGTTCCGTGGTGGTTTTGCGTCCTTTTTGGGTCTTGTTCCAGGGGCCGGTCGCCTTGGGTTTGGCAATCGTCTCGGCCGGTGTCTTGTGCTTGAACTCACAAAGATCCGCGATGACGCAGTCCGGGCATTTGGGTTTGCGCGCCAAGCAGACATACCGTCCATGCAGGATCAGCCAATGGTGGGCGTCCTGCATGAATTCCTCCGGGGTGAGGCGCAAGAGGCGTTTCTCCACCTCCAGGGGGGTCTTGCCTTTTGCCAGACCCGTTCGGTTCGCAACGCGAAAGATGTGGGTATCCACGGCGATGGTCGGATGGCCGAAGGCCGTGTTCAGCACCACGTTGGCGGTCTTGCGACCCACGCCCGGCAGTGCTTCCAGGGCCTGGCGGTCGTCCGGGACCTCGCTGCCGTGCTTTTCGATGAGGATGCGGCAGGTCTCGATGATGTTCTTGGCCTTGCTGTTGAACAGCCCGATGGTCTTGATGTATCCCTTGAGCCCTTCTACACCCACGTGAATACGAAGAACGCGCTGAAAGATTCGATCCCACAGGCCATATGTGGCTGACTTCAGATCAGGAAAGGGAACACTCGTATAAACTGGTCATAGGATATAAATTTGCTTCAGCTCATACTATAAGCTTTCGTTTCCAACTCTATTCTCCCTTTGCCTACACACCGATTATTGGTTCTGAGGAAAGCCCACCTGACTCTGGACGGTATGTACCTGTTTACAATGTTAAAAAGAACACCGAACATTTTGATATAGATCATAGACTCGATTTTAGGTATACATATAGAACTAATTATGAATGGGGATATGTTAGCTGGTATATTGAGATGATCAATGTGTATGGACAATGGCATAACCCGGTAGTTGGAGAAGAATGGTCGTACAACGAACCCTATAAAAAAGGTGAGAATCCAAGTGCTGAAAGAGAGGAAGGACTGCCATACATTCCAAATTTTGGTGTAGAAGTTAAATTCTAGTTGATATCTAATTTTATTAGATTAAGTAATCTAATAATACCGGAGGATAAAGATAATGATGCATACAAAATTGAGAATATATATATTTGCACTTTCTATAGCCCTACTAATTTCATTAAGTTCCTGCATAACACCCAGAGGAATGACATCTTCATCTACCCCGCTTCAGGGCAAAAAGATAGCTGAAAACCTTGGCAAGGCAAAGGGATGCTATGGCTCAATATCCATTCTCAGCCTTTATAGTATCGGAAGGCCAGATATTGATGAGGCGATAATTGATGCAGTCAACAGCAAGGGTGGAGATGCCCTTATAAATGTCCGTATGTATGAAAAAACCTGGTTCTTTCTTCTTGTAACTTATTCTGAGGTTATTGTTGAAGGCGAGGTGATAAAATTTGAGGATCAATCTCCCAAGAATGAATAAATATAAGGGAGTTACGGTTATGCTTCCTCTTATCAGGTGAATTATGAGATTCCATAATAATATAATATTATCTATAACGCTTCTTCTGATTGCATCCTTATACAGCTGCCTCTCATCAAAAATTTATCCTGATGGCATAGAACCTTCTGCTTCAATGCTTAAGGATCAACCCTATGAAATATTAGGCGATGCCGAAGGGCAATCCAGCAGCTTTGCCCTATTCTGGTTTGTAACAGTTACACCTCGCGCTGATATTGACAGGGCAATTAGTGATATTGTAAGTGATAAAGGAGGAGATGCTCTAATCGATGTACGATGGTGGATCGAAAGAAAAATATACATTGTTGGCACTGTTACAATAATCCATATTAAGGGAAAGGTTATACGATATATAGATTAGTTATCCTCTTCCATGCTATTCTTGTTAATAGGAGCTTTCAACCATAGCTTTACTAGGCGCAGCACTTTGCTGTCACTGTTTCTCAAACTGATTCTCCTTTAAAACTTAATATACACAATATTATCCAATCCAGATGTTTAAGTCTGCATCATACAACAATGACCTACCTTTATATAAACAATTCCTTATTGCAAAGTTCTTATCCTTTGCTCGATCCTTAAGATACAAAACCTTTGAGCTAATCAAATCTGCTAATCAGCGCTTCTTCTTAAAAAAGTAGGTATCTCCAGATCCTCATTATAATTATTGTTCAGTATCTTAGTAGAGAAAGTCTGTGAACTTGAATCAATACTCTTTGCAATTTTTTTATTGTTACCTTCTATTAGTGTAAGAGTTGTTCCTGTTTTCTTATCCAATTCCTTCGGTTTTATTGATAGCATATTCTTATTTTTATCAAAACCTGTTGCGATTACAGTGACTCTCACCTTATCATCAAGTGCAGAATCGATAGTAGTGCCAAAAATAATATTAGCTTCAGGATCGACCAGGCGATTGATAATATCAGTAACCTCATGTACCTCATGAAGAGAGAGATCATTCCCACCTGCAATATTTATAAGAACTGCTTTTGCGCCCTCGATACTGATTTCCTCGAGAAGAGGACTGTTTATCGCCATCTGAGTTGCCTCAACAGCCTTTGTTTCACCTGTACCAATTCCAACACCCATTAAAGCATCTCCGGTTTCCTTCATTACAGTTTTTACATCGGCAAAATCAACATTTACAAGGCCTGTAATCATTATAAGATCAGCGATACCCTGAACCCCCTGTCGAAGAATATCATCAGCTAATTTAAAGGCATCATCAATAGGAGTTTTTCTATCGATGATCTTAAGGAGTAGATCATTGGGAATAGTTATTAAAGTATCAACCTTTTCCTTGAGATTATTTATTCCTTCAAGCGCCCTATCCATCCTCTTTTTACCTTCAACCCTAAAGGGTTTTGTCACAACGCCCACGACAAGTGTATTATTTTCCTTTGCAATTTCAGCAATAATAGGAGCAGCTCCAGTGCCTGTACCACCGCCCATACCGGCAGTGATAAATACCATATCAGCATCTTTCAATGATTTATTTATCTTATCCTTATCCTCATTGGCTGCCTCTCTGCCAATCTCCGGGTCAGCTCCAGCTCCAAGACCTTTAGTCAATTTACTTCCAATCTGAATTTTTGTACTTGCAACAGATTGCTTAAGCTGCTGTCCATCTGTATTTACTACAATAAATTCAATACCATCCATCCCTGTTGCTATCATTCTATTGACAGCGTTTGTTCCAGCTCCTCCAACTCCTACGACCTTAATTGTCGTAGTTAATGGTCTTTCTTCTTCCAGTTTAAACATGATAACCCCCTATTATTGAATTATGTCGCATGATACACTAAAAAAATTATAGATACTCTTCAAACCACCTTCTTACTTTTTTGCCGAATAAAGCTATTCGACCTTCCCTATTCAATTCCGATGTACTTTGTTTGAATTGACTTGTTTTAACTCCGTATTTTAACAGACCTGTTCCATTGGAATATTGAGGTGTAGCAATAACATCCTTTAAACCAGCTACATCCTTTGGATAACCGATTCTGACAGGCATATTAAAAACCCTTTCAGCAGCCTCTATACAACCTTCGATCATACTACCACCGCCAGTTAAAACAACGCCTGCTGCAAGAACATCTTTCTTGCCGCTTTTAATTAGTTCCATATCGATCATCTCCATTATTTCCATCATTCTTGGTTCGATTATTTGTGAAAGCTCCTGCCTAAAAAGCCTTCTTGGAGCTCTTCCTCCAACTGATGGAACCTCAATAGTCTCTGATGCATCGACAATATCTACTACAGAACATCCATTCTTCTTCTTAATAAGCTCAGCAGAATCAAGAGGAGTTCTCAAACCAATAGATATATCATTTGTTACATGTATCCCTCCTATTGCAAGCACAGAAGAATATGCAACCCCACCCTCAAAGAAAATGATAATATCAGTAGTTCCCCCTCCGATATCTATAAGAGCCACACCGAGTTCCATCTCATCCTGATTGAGTGTTGCCTCTGCAGAGGCAAGGGGAGCAAAGATCACATTAGAACAGTTATATCCGGCTTTATTTACAGATTTAATAAGATTTTGAATACTTGAAGAAGCGCCTGTAATAATATGCACCTCTGCCTCAAGTCTAACACCGCTCATACCTATTGGATCTTTAATACCGCTTTGTGAATCAACAGCAAATTCCTTTGATAAGACATGGATAATTTCTCTGTCAACCGGAATCACTACAGCCTGTGCTGCTTCAATAACCCTTTTGACTTCCAAATGGGAAATACTCCTGTTACGATTTGACACAGCAACGACACCTTTGGAATTCTCCCCTTTCAAGTGCTGCCCGCTTATCCCTACATAAACATTACTCACCTCACAACCCGCCATCAACTCAGCATCCTCAATTGCTTTAATAATAGAAGATACTGTATTGTCGATATTGATTACAACTCCGTTCTTTAAACCCTTTGAGGACACAATCCCAACGCCTGCAATCTCAACCAGATTGTTTTCATTTGTAAATCCTATTACAGCGCATGTCTTTGTAGTTCCTATATCTAAACCAACAACAACCTCTTCCATTGTCGTACTCCCATCATCTTGAGTTTATTACTGCTGAAGCGCCAATAATATGTAAATAATCCGGATAATATCGAACTCTATCCAAATATCCCACAAAATGATTCAGTTTTAAAAAAAAATCCTTAACAGGCTTAAGTATAAACCTAGTCTTTCTATCTTTTAATAATATCACTGCTCTGTGAAAATCAGTTAAATCAATCTCTACAATCTCATTATAGACTGATAAATTGATATCGGCAAGTTCCTCCATCAGCTTGAAAAAATTCTTTAATCTATTTGAACTCTTCCCTTTCCTAATTTCACTCTTTGAAATAACAATCACAGGTTTATTAAAAAGGTGTACCCTTTTCACAGATATAATCCTGAATTGAGCATCCATCTCAAAAGGAATAAAATAATTTTCATCCCTAAAAGCCAAGAGGAATTGGGGATCATTTTCTATTATTGTAATTACAAGCCTTTGGCCTGTTTCTGTTATACTAAATTTTTTTATTAAAGGAAAATTTTTGAATCCTCTTTCTAGAGATTTGAGATCAATAATAAATAAGTTCCCATCGTACCTGATATCTATCTTCTCTACTAACTCATTCTTAGAAAGAAACCTCAATCCCTTAAATTCCACCTCCTTCACCTTCATTAATCCGCTTACTGCAAAAATTTGATCAGTATTAAAAAAACATATAAGTATAAAGAAAAATATAATAATTTGTATTTTTGTATATTTATATACCATTTTTTATATATTTTCCAATGCCTGAATGATCCTGGTTCCAGATTTATAGATATCACCGGCTCCAAGGGTTATAATAATGTCGCCTTCTTGAATTACTTTAATAATTTTATCCGGTATATCATCAAATATGGAGATTACCTCAACATCAATTCCATCATGGTTTGATATCTCGTCTTTTATAAGTTGAGATGAAACGCCTTCTATCGGCTCTTCGCCTGCTGAATATATATCAGTTAAAAAGACGAGATCAGCATCTGCAAAGGCTTTTCCAAATTCATCCCACAAAAGCTGAGTCCTTGAATACCTATGGGGCTGAAATATTACTATAATCCTTCTTTTTAGCCTCTTTACAGCCTGAAGGGTTGCCCTTATCTCAGTGGGATGATGAGCATAATCATCAATAACTGTTATCCCTTTCTTTTCGCCTTTCTTCTCCATTCTACGTGCGACACCCTTAAAATCAGCCAGCCCATCCTTTATATCTGAGAAATCCATACCGATCTCAAAGGCTACAGCAATTACAGATAATGAATTAACAACATTATGATTTCCAAGGAGCTGTATCTCCACCTCCCCCAATCGTTCCCCCTTGAAAAAGCAGTTATATTTAGTTTTCCCATCACATATCCTAACATCAGATGCCTTAAAATCGGCATGTTCTGAAAAACCGTATGTAAAATATGGCCTTTCCACCTTTTCTAAGATATCAGATATTGCAAAATCATCTATACATAAAACAGAATAACCATAAAAAGGAACATGATTGATATATTGCAGAAAAGCATCTTTTAATCCTTCAAAATACTTATAGTAATCAAGATGATCAGCATCAATATTTGTGACAATTGCAATTGATGGGTAGAGTTTAAGGAAAGACCCATCAGATTCATCAGCTTCAAATACAAGGTATTCCCCCTCTCCTGTTCTTGCATTAGATTCAAAATTTAATACCTTACCGCCAATAATTGCTGTTGGATTAACCCCCCCATGATAGAGCACATAAGAGAGCATTGAAGATGTTGTTGTTTTTCCGTGTGTCCCTGCTACTCCAATCCCATGCTTCAGTCTGACAAGCTCAGCGAGCATCTCGGAACGATGTATAATAGGAATCTTTCTCTTCCTGGCTTCAATAATTTCAGGATTATTCATATCTATTGCGCTGGATGTCACAACAACATTATATTCTTTAATATTAGAAGAATGATGTCCAATGAAAATATCAACACCCATAGAGCGTAATCTTCTTGTTCGTTCAGATTCGACAAGATCAGAACCTGACACATGGAACCCCTGATTAATAAGGATCTCAGCTATCCCACTCATCCCAATTCCGCCGATTCCTATAAAATGCATTTTTTTTGAATTTCTAAACAAAGGCTAAACTCCCAAAATTTATGCTAATTTCAATTAACTAAGATCTTTTATCCCTGAAAGCTATTCAGATATTTTATTTACAACTGCATCAATAATATCAGATGATGCATTAGGTCTAGACATGCTTTTTGCTTTTAATGACATCTTTTTTAACTTTGTTGGATTGCTTAATAGATCAGCTAATAAAGATGCAGTTTTAGATGAATCAGCGTCCTTATCCTTTAACTTAAGCGCAGCCCCTGCATTGACAAAGACATCTGCATTAGTCTCCTGATGATTTGACGTAGCATATGGATATGGTATAAGAATTGATGGCAGACCAACTGCTGCAAGCTCCATCATTACACCGGCTCCTGATCTTGCTATTGCAATATTGCTTGCCCTGTATGCCATAGCAATATTATCAATAAAAGGAGATAGATATATGGAACCACTGCTGATATCGCTTTTCAGCTTATCTTTAAATCTTTGGTATGAATATTCACCGGTACTCCATATCACGCCTATATCCTTAAATAGATCGGGATTCTCTCTCTTCACACTAAAAATCAATTCATTGATTGCAAGCGCGCCCTGGCTTCCACCAATTATAAGTATCACCTTTTTACAATGTGCCAAAGAAAAAATTCCCCTTGCTTCGTTCTTTCCTTTATCAATATTCAGCAGAATATCCTCCCTGAGGGGATTTCCTGTATTGAGAATTAACGGTTTTAATGAAGTATCAATATACTGTTGAGTCACATCGAATGTTGTAAATATATTTTCTGAATATTTTGCAAATTTAGTTATTACCTTGCCTGGAACAGAATTTTGTTCACATAAAAAAATCTTAATTTTCAATAATAATGCCGCAGTAATAGCTGGAGCTGAAACATACCCTCCCATGCCTATTACTGCATCAGCCCTTATCTTTCTTAGAATTCTAATAGAATTTAATACTGCAATTATGAACCTTAATATAAAAAAAAGAAATAAAACTGGATTTTTTGAAAAAGATGGGGCTCTATAATAAAAAACATTATCCTTATCAATTTCTTCTAAAGGCGAAAATCCCTTATCCTTCCTGCCAACAAGAATATAGGCATTCATCCCTCTTTCTCTCATCTCTTCATATAGAGCAATCCCAGGACTAATATGTCCTCCTGTTCCTCCACCTGTAATCATTACATTGATATTGCTCATTGAAGTACCTTATTATCTAATCTTATTGTTAAACCACTATTATTACTATATCTCGATATATTAAGCAAAATACCGAGTGCTATCATATTCGATAACAATGATGAGCCTCCATAACTAACCAAGGGCAATGGAATGCCTGTTGTAGGCAAACTTCCTGTTGCAACTCCTATGTTCATAAATGCTTGAACAATGATCAAAAGTGTCAATCCTATGCCAAGAAGCTTGCCAAACTCATCCGGAGCTTTCAAAGAAATAGATAATCCCCTCCAAAAAATAATAATATATAATATACAAACACAGCTTGTTCCTAAAAGACCACTTTCCTCTGCGATCACAGCAAATATAAAATCTGTATGCGGTTCTGGAAGTCTTCTTATCTTCTGAGTTCCAAAACCAAGGCCTGTTCCAAGTAACCCCCCTTTTTTAAATCCAATAAACGATTGAATTATATGATATCCATTTCCGAATCTGTCTGTCCAGGGATTTAAATACGCCATAAGCCTTGCCCTGCGGTAATCAACCTGATAGATAAGCAAATAGAACATTGGAATACTGACAATTGCAAGCATCAAAATATAAATAAAAGGAAATCCTGAAACAAAAAGGATAAACATAGACACCAACAACAGATCTATAGCTGTCCCAAAATCAGGCTGAAGCATTATAAGAATAAATATTACAGCAATAATCAACATCGGTATAAGAAGCTGAATTACCTGATTTGCCATGCCGGTTCTTTCTGAAGAAAAAACCTTAACTAGATATATCACTATAAATATCTTAACAAACTCAGCAGGTTGGAACCTGAACATACCAAAACCGAGCCACCTCACTGATCCCTTTACTCCGTGGCTTATGCCAGGAATGAATATCAGAATCAATAAAATAAATGAAAGCAACAGCATTATTTTTGTGTATTTTTTATATATTCGATAATCGATCTCCTGAAACAGAAGAAGAGCTATAGACCCGACCAAAAACCATAATATCTGCCTTTTTAAAAAATAAAATGAATCACCAAATTGTTTAAATGCAAAGACCGCACTTGCGCTGTAGCTCATTACTATACCGATGCCAACAAGCACAAACACAGCTAACAATAAGATAAGGTCGGCCCTGCCTTTCTCTTCACTGTCAATTACAGGTTTCAGGTCCAAGAAAGTTCTCCCCTTTTCAATCTTTCAAAGGAGAGTTTGAATTTATCACCTCTATCCTCATAACTTTCAAACATATCGAAGGAAGCGCATCCTGGAGAAAGAAGAACGACATCTCCCTTTATTCCATGCTTAATTGCCTCAATTATTGCATCATCTAAAGATTCTGAAATTGAGCTCGGAAAATCCTTAAAAATGCTCTTAAATTCAGTGGATGTTTCTCCAATAAGAACAATATGCCTTACTCTGCCTTTCATATTATAAATCAGCCTTGTATAATCATCACCTTTGGGCTTCCCGCCTAATATCAATATACACTTATCATGAATGCTTTTGAGAGCCATTTCAACTGCCCCAATAGTTGTAGCCTTAGAATCATTTACAAAGGAAAGCCCCTGGAACATACCAATCCTTTCCATTCTATGAGGAAGTCCTATAAAAGTATAAAAAGCCTTCTCAATCCTTTGCATATCAGGTTCAATGTTATTCTTTTTCATTATATCCAATATCATCAAAAGTGCAGCTAATGCATTTGCAGCATTATGTATACCTAGTATCTGCATTTTTTCAGTCTCAATTACTCTTTCTTTCTGATTATTTATACAAGCATAAAGAAAGCCATTCTCGAAAAATGCATCAGCCTTTGTGTCAATGAGAGAAAAACCCTTTTTTCTCGATTTTATTCCATCAAGTCCATTTACAATTATCTCATCATCGATATTATATATACAGCAATCCTCTTCCATCTGATTCATATTTATTCTAAGCTTAGCTCTAAAATAATCATCCATTCCATTATAACGATCAAGGTGATCAGGTGTTACATTTAAAATTGCCGAAATATCTGGTCTGAATTGATCAATACTCTCCAGTTGAAACGATGAGAGTTCCAAAACTATAACAGAATCGTCATCTGTTTCTTCTACAAAGGAGATTAGCGGGATCCCGATATTACCGCCGATAAAGGTTTTTACTCCAAGCTCATTAAGCACATGGCCAACAAGGCTTGTGGTTGTTGACTTGCCGTCAGTGCCGGTTATTGCAATTATTCCTCCCCGGAGGTATTGATACGCCAGTTCTATCTCAGCTATTACCGGGATCCCCCTCTCTTGGGCAGCTTTAATTAATGGTATGCTCCTAGGCACACCTGGACTCAGTACGATGAGATCGAAACCAAGATCAAGGATAGCAGCACCTTGCTCACCGGCAATAACCGTTACCCTGTAATCAAGATCTTTTATTACATCCTGAATTTCCTCTTTAGTCTTTATATCAGATGCATAAACAGAAAATCCCTTCTCTGCAAGAAAGTTAGAAACAGCAAGACCTGTCCTAATACCAAGACCAACCACAAGTATTTTATCGATTTTATTTAAATCCATTGAATTCACAATTCAGAGGGATAAAGGAAAACGCTTGTTATTCTTAAACTTCCAACCTGTAACTCCGATCCCTCATTAATCTCTATAATAACTTCAAAGAACTTAATCCTAAGATAGCTAGGATAATTCCAAGTATCCACATCCTTACTACAACCTTCTGTTCAGGCCATCCGGACAGTTCAAAATGATGATGTATTGGAGCCATTTTAAAAACCCTTTTTCCTCTCAGCTTAAAGGATACAACCTGAATTATTACTGATATCGCCTCTATGACAAATACTCCGCCTACAATAAATAGAAATATTTCCTTTTTTATCATTATTGCAACAATTCCAACTATGCCACCAAGTGAAAGGGATCCTGTATCTCCCATAAAAACAGAAGCAGGATTGCAGTTAAACCATAAAAAACCGATTGAAGCTCCAACAACCGCAGAAAGAAATACTGTAAGTTCAGCGCTATGTGGGATAAAAGGTATTTTTAAATAGGCAGCTAACTTGATATGCCCTGAAAGATAAGCCATTATACCAAGGCTGACAGCAACAGTAATAACAGAACCGATAGCAATTCCATCCAGACCATCAGTAAGGTTGACTGCGTTAGAGCTTCCAACAATTACAATAGTAGCAAAGACAATCCATAACCACATCATATTGAGCACAGCTTCATTAAAAAATGGAATAAAAAGTGTAGTTGTATAGACTTCATTTGAAGGATAAAAGTAAACAAGTAGAGACACTCCAAGAGCAATTACAATTTGTGATATAATTTTGAATAAAGCTGATAGTCCGTTATTTTTCCTTAGAACTGATTTCATATAGTCGTCAATAAAACCTACAACCCCTAGAAGTATTGTGGCAGCAGTAAGGATAACAAGATAATGATTATAAAAATTTCCCCATAAACCTATCGATATGAACACAGTAATAAGAATGATCATACCTCCCATAGTTGGAGTTCCAGCCTTTGATTTATGACTATCAGGACTATGCTCGTAAATCTGTTCATTAAATTTAAGTCTTTTTAGCCAGCGGATCATCATATTACCGAATATCAAGACAAGCAAAAGAGCGGTGAGAGCTGCGTAGGCAGATCGAAATGTAATATACTGAAAAAGCCTTAAATAGGATATATACTCTTGTAAGGGTAATAAAAAATGATAAAACATCAGGTCATCTTTAGTGGATTACAGCATCCACCACTTCCTCCATCTTCATCGATCTTGATCCTTTTATAAGGATCACATCATTTATATCAATACTACTTAGGATATAGTCAATCAATTCATTCTTTTTTGTAAAGAATATTGCGGATCCCATTTCCATTCCTGCATCTCGAGCTCCTTTTACTATATCCTCTGCCATCAGTCCCCATGCACAAAGAATATCAAAACCATTTTTAAAGACAAGCTCTCCTGTTTCTATATGATAGGCTTTAGAGGAATCGCCTAACTCTTTCATATCCGAGAAAACAGCGATCTTTCTTCTTTCAGGAAATATCTCACTCACAGATTTTAGAGCAAATTTTGATGAAAGGGGATTGGAATTGTATGTATCATCAATCACAATATAACCCCTGTTTATAACATTGCTCCTCATTCCAACATTTCTAAAATCTGAAAGCGCATTTTTTATTAAAGAAAGATCAACACCAAGCTCTTCTGCCACAGCAATTGAAGCAATTACATTATAGAGATTATGAATCCCATAAAGAGGAATATTGATTATTTCATTATGATACTGAATTTCTATACTATCATGGAAAAGTCTGTAACTATCTGGAAAGATATCAGCGCTGGATGAAAGCCCGAATCTCTTAACATTTATTCCCTTGTCAAGAGCGCTTGTTGCAAGGATATCATAACATTTTGTATCACGATTCAGAAAGATAATTGAACCCTCTTTCATACCATTGATGATCTCTATTTTAGCAAGGGCAACATTCTTAACACTACCCAGAAACTCAAGATGTCCCTCGCCAATATTTGTAATTAAGGCAATATCCGGTTCTGTTATCCTTGATAGTCTGTCAATCTCTCCCTTATGATTCATTCCCATCTCAATTACTGCAACTTTATGATCTTTCTTTAATCCAAGCAATGTATATGGAACGCCAACCTCATTGTTATAGTTTTTATCATTCTTCAATGTATTATATTTACAGCTCAATATCGACCAGAGAAGCTCCTTTGTTGTTGTCTTTCCATTAGTACCTGTAACACCCACAACAATCGGATCTATATTGTCTCTGTGAATTGACGCTATTTTTCCAAATGCCTTCTGAGTATCCTCACAAAGAATTGCAGAAATATCGTAATCTTCTGCAATATATAGACTTTCACTTTTATGGGTAAGAAAACCTACTATACTCTTCATATTCGCCAAAGGTTCAATAAAATCGTGTCCATCAAAGAACTCCCCAACAAGAGGGATAAAAAAATTATCAGATCCCAGATCTCTTGAATCTGTTGTGATAACCGATATCCTCCTTTCTGGATTGCCAGTAATCAATATCCCACCGCTATATTCAACAACCTTCCCTATTGTTGTAGAATAATCCACCTTCATTACAACTGCCTCACAGTCACATATCGTTTCACTATTTCACGATCGTCAAAATGTATTTTCTTAGATCCTATAATCTGATAATCTTCATGACCTTTGCCTGCAATTACAACAATGTCATCCTTTTCAGCCAGATTTATCGCCGTTTTTATCGCTTCTTCTCTATCTGGAATTATATCAAAATTAGATGAGTCAATTCCCTCTACTATATTCTTAATTATATCCAATGGATTTTCATCTCTTGGATTATCGCTCGTTACGATTACCCAGTCCGAATTTTCTGATGCAATCCTTCCCATCCCAGCCCTTTTTGATCTGTCCCTGTTCCCGCCACAGCCAAAGAGGGTGATAAGTCTCTTAGGGTTTAGCTCATGAACTGAGTGCAACAATCTCAGTAAAGCATCTTCTGTATGGGCATAATCTACTATTACATGATAACCATTTTCCGATCTTACTCTGTCAAACCTGCCTGGAATAGCGTCAAGATCTGACAGCCCACTTATTATATCCTTAATAGGAATGCCAAAACAATGAGCCACAGCAAAAGAACAGAGGGAGTTATATACATGGAACCTACCAGCCAATTTTAAGTTTATCTCATTTTCTTGAGTAAGATCTTTCAATCTATAGCTAAGTCCGTCAATTGAATTTCGAATACTACTCTCTTCAGCTCTGTAATCAGCTTTATTATACATACCAAAGCTCAGTATTGGATATGAATAGATATTCCTATCATTATAAATTCTCTTTCCATAATCATCGTCTATATTCACGATCCCTGCTTTTTTACCTTTTTTGCTTTTCTCCAGAATTTGGAAGATCATTTTCTTGGAATTAAAATAATCCTCGTAGGATTCATGAAAATCAAGATGATCCCTTGTTAAATTTGTAAAGATTACTACATCAAATTCCACATCATCCACTCTGGAAAGCTGAAGACCATGAGAGGACACCTCCATTAGTATGATATCAACACCGTCAGATATCATACTTCGCATAAGTTCATGGATCTCTTTTGACTCCGGAGTAGTATTCGGTGCCTCTCTCTCCTTTCCCATCCATCTATAATTGATCGTTCCAATAACACCAGGGGAATAACCGTTGTTTGATAGTATCGATTCCAGCATATATGTAATGGAGGTCTTTCCATTAGTGCCTGTTACTCCTACTACCGGAATCTCAATAGATGGGTATCTATAAAAGAAAGCTGATAAACGAGAAAGCGATTTTCTGGTATTATTTGATGCAAAAAGAACAACATCATTTTCTTTTAAATCTGAAAATTCATAAAGCTTTTCTGAAGAAACAAGAACTGCTTTTGCTCCACTCTTTACAGCATCCCTGACATGATCATGTCCATCGCTCACTAATCCTTCAATAGCTACAAACAGAGATCCGTGCTTCACTCTCTTTGAATTATATTCTATTGATGTAATGTATGTATCAACAGCGCCGAAAGACAATAAAATATCATCATCAATTTCCTTAAGCAGCAAAGATATTTGAAGAGGGTTGTTTTTAATATTACAATCTGTCATAATTTACTTTTTTTTAAATATTCATAATAGCTCACCGCTAAGGTACAAAGGTGAATTACTATCAATTTCTAATTGAATGAACGGCAAATAGATTTTTTCATCTGCGCTCTATAGACGATCATCGGTTGAACCCAGGGCGCGTCCTTGCAGTAAATATCTCTCATTTTTTGACAGAAATGTATATCATAATAGGTTTTCTTGATGCTGTTTTCTATGAAATTCAACAGTACTCTATTTAATAACTATAGTCTCAAAATCCTCAGGAGTGATCATCCTCATACTATTTCTTTCAGCATAGTCTATAATATAATCGAGTCTCTTATACTGTTCAATTTCATATCTTAATCTGTCATTCCGCTTTATTATTTGCTTTTCCAACTGAATCGTGTTATGACGATCTATCTTCATCCTCATCATCTCAATGTTTTGCCATACATAGAGAATTACAAAGATAATCATTGTGAATAATAATATTGAATATTTAATAACAACCTCCAGCCGCCTTAACGATAGATATAAAATAAACCCTTCATGGCTCATTTTGCAGCTAGTTAAATACTTCGACAAATTACATCCATATAATTTATCGAAATTCTGTTGCGGTAAAACAATTCACATCTTCGGTCTCTGTGGTGAACTAACGTGAATAAGACTAATAATTTATAAAAACTGTTTGAGCTTCTCATATTTTTTCGCAAACCCTAAGTCTAGCGCTTCTCGCTTTTTTATTAAGTAATATCTCTTCCTCGCTTGGTCTATGTGGTTTCTTTGTGAGTATTCTCACAAAGGGACTGGCATTGCATTGACAGTATTTTATATCATCATCGCATATGCAGCCCCTTGCTATTCTTTTGAATCTTCTCTTTACAATCCTGTCCTCAAGTGAATCCTCCCTCGTATGAACTGGGTACG
>JAXHTB010000440.1:0-3105 GCA_034190185.1 Spirochaetota bacterium
TTAAATAATTTAACTATTATTAATTTTATACTAAAATATTTCATAAATGACTTATAAGCGCAAGTAAAATTCGAGTATAAATTAATTTTTGATATTCTTCTAAACTGTTTTACTGATATGCAACAACAAGAATCAAGTTTGGTCTGCATACAAGTTTATATTTACAGATCTAATTTAATATTTACTATATAGTGTGAGAATACTTTTTATAAATTATTTATAGCGTTTAATATCTACAATCCATTCAGTATTTTAAACATAATATTTGTGTATTTTTTAGCAATAAATTACAAAGAATAGGCAGGTTTGTAAGACTACAGGAGAAGGATTTTCAAAAAACAATCCCGTTCATCCAGTTATCTGCAGGTCATGGATGTCCAAATACAGCGATGCCATGGATAACAAAGAGCTGACCGTCTAATTCTTTTCAATTTTTGTTCCGGCTCTTCCAGGTTAGGTGACAGTCAGCAGGTTGCCTGCTAACTGTTCCAGTATCCAGTCAACAGGTGATGAAACATAGAAGTAAACATTTTGCGGAAACGTGAATTCTTTTTTTATGCTGTCAAATTTTCCTCTATTTATAATTGAAGAAAATGTAAAGAGCTTGAATTTTCTTTTTTCAAATACGAATCCTTCATCATGCAGCCATTGGGCATTGTCTGTGTTAAGGAATTTATATATAAGGGCTTGTAAATATTCATTATATCCTGTTGGCAAAGTAATCGGTTGTTCGGATAAAAGTTCAATTTTCAAACGCATAGATTGCCTCACTGGCTAAATTTTGATAAATTAGACTATGGTTTTAAGATTTATAATAATCAAGTATTTCCTGCTATTCCTTAAAGGGGATTTTTATATCCTTAATAATATTTTTGAATATTTTATTTATCCTATGCTTATTGGTCAACTTTTTTTTTCATTAAAGCGATATAATAAATTTATCGTTGTTGATAATCTCCATATCGACTGTTCCTAAGCACAAGACATTTACATCTTTATATTGAAATATTTACTTGACTCTACAGTTTAATGTGTATTTCCATATTTATTGTGATCTATAATTGTATATTAGTATAGGATGAAATTAATATTAGAATTTGTAATGATATTAGATGATGAACTAGTTATTATTATTGATGATGTTTTAGAAATTTTAAAAATAATCCTATCTGCTTTTGCTCATTATGCTTTATACTGACCAGTTAATATGCGAAATTTAGTAAATCCCTTTATAGATTAAGGCGCAAAAACAGAAGCCTTTATATTTTTACAGAGAACATAAGGTAAGCAAAGACTTGTGAAATTTAAAAGAGAATCTATTTTATACTATTTATTTTTTAATTTATTGATCATAAAATTTGATAAGTGATATTATGAGACTTAAACTCTTTTTTTAATTTTAATCATTTACAATGATTCTCTAAGTTCTGCGAGTTCTTTAAGGTTTTCCTTCAATATATAATAAATCGAGGCTGTTATGCTGGAACATATTGGAATTACAATCAATGAAGAAAGCGATATACAAACCTTTTATAAAGATCTGCTGGGAATGAAAGAGGTAAGTCAATTCGAACTTGATAAGGATTTCTCCGAAAAGTTGTTTGGGATTTATAATAGTGCTTCCATTACATCTCTCTGCAAAGACGAATTATTTTTCGAACTATTTTTAACGGATAAAAAGCATGATTCGATTTACAATCATGTATGTATCTCTATTCATGATAGGAACAGTATTATCAACAAAGCTGCATCTTTGGGATTTGTTGTTGTAGATATAAAAAGAGAATCAAAAGATAACCTTATGTTTATAAAGGATAATTCCGGAAATATATTTGAGATAAAAGAAGCTAATAATCCTGTCTGATCCCAGATAAAAGATGTTGAAGAATTGTAAGCATAGATAGCATCATTTATGCGGATGCAGGGATCTTATATATTAACCAAAGGAGTTGCCAGCTCTGTAGGAATTACATAAGGATTTACTCTAATACCTTATCTCCCATAGATTCCGGATGCGCCTAATACTGATAATCAACTGTTCTATTCAGCAGTAAAAAGAGGAGTAATCAGTTTATGAAAACATATCTGGATTGTATCCCCTGTTTTATGAATCAAGCTTTAAGAGTCGGACGTCTCTCAACAGATAATGAAGATAAGATAAAGGAAATTTTGGATAACATAGGAATGCTAATAAAAGAAATTCCGATGTCTCTCAGTCCACCGGAGATAGCAATGCAGGTTTATTTTGAAATTAAAAGAATAACCGGCAATCCAGATCCATTTCGGAAAGAGAAAAAGCAGAATATTGAAACCGCTTTAAAGTTATATCCCAGGATGAAAGAGATCATTAAAGAATCCGAAGACAGCCTGCTAAAAGCGGTCCAGATTGCAATAGCAGGAAATGTCATAGACCTTGGAGTAAATAAAACCTTTGATATTGAAGAAGATATATTAAAATCCTTGAGTGAAGATCTTACAATAAACGATTATTCAAAATTAAGGGAGAAAATTATTCAAAGTGACAGGATATTATATATAGGAGATAATTCAGGAGAAGCGGTTTTTGATAAACTGTTGATAGAGGAGATAGATAAACCGGTAACATTTGTTGTCAGAGAGAATCCGGTAATAAACGATGTCACAAAACAGGAGGCTGTTGAAGCTGGGCTTGATAAAGTTGCGAAAATCATTTCCTCAGGCACATCGGCGCCTGGGAATGTGCTATTCACCTGCACCCAAGATTTTAAAGAGGTATTTGAGAATGCTGAGATGATAATAAGTAAAGGCCAGGGCAATTATGAGGCCCTGTCTGGTGTTGATGCTACAATATTTTTTCTATTAAAAGCCAAATGTCATGTAATTGCAGAGGATATAGGAGTAGAAGAAGGTTCTTTGATTTTAATGGAAAATAAAAAAAAATAAATTTCTATAGAATTATCTGAAATTCATTGTTAGATAACAATAGTGAATTGGGGAAAAAATATAGCTTAGAAAAAATAAAAGCAGGTTTTATAGGTTTGCCAATTTTTTCTCCACACAGGAGGTTTTAATCTCTTTAAGAAATGCGGTACTTTTCTCCATCAGGAGCCATTGCCGGAATTCCAT
>JAXHTB010000441.1:0-3097 GCA_034190185.1 Spirochaetota bacterium
CGTTAAGGAAGCAAATCGAAAGAATCTATCTATGATTGCAATTACTGATCATAATACTGCTGAGAATGTTGAAGCTGTAATTAAGGTTGCGGAAAAATCAGATTTATATGTTATACCGGGAATTGAGATATGTACCTCTGAAGAGGTACATATTATCGCTTTATTCAATACAATTGAAAATTCAAGATCGATGCAGGAATTGATCTTTAGTAATTTACAACCCGGTGAAAATGACGAAGACCTTTTTGGCATGCAGGTTATTGCAAATGAATTCGATGAGGTTGAAGGATTTAATAAGCGTCTACTGATTAGCGCAACAACACTTGACGTGAATACTGTTGTAGATACTATTCATAAGCTTGAAGGAATAGCTTTGGCTGCTCATATCGATCGTGAAAGTTACAGTCTTATAGGGCAACTGGGATTCATTCCACCTGATCTTAAGATCGATGCTATTGAGATATCCAAAAATATTACTATTATAGAAGCGAAAAAGCGTTTCAAAGAATATGGGATGCTTCCATTTATAACATCATCTGATTCTCATGAATTAGATGATGTTGGTGTAAGTTTTACCCAGTTACAACTTGAATCAACTTCTTTTAACGAACTATATTTGGCTCTATATTCTGCTAATGGCCGTCAGGTTCTTTAATTTATTATCTGCAATTGAAAGTATTATTATAAGATTGTGTAATTTATAGGAAGGATATGGAAGACATTTCTCTGCATATATTAGATATTGTTGAGAACTCATTAAACGCACGAGCATCTTTAGTTGAGATAAGGATTATCGAAGACACTAAAAAAGATATGCTTCAGATAACTATAAAAGATAATGGGAAAGGTATGGATCCTGATATGGTTCGTAAGGTTAGGGATCCTTTTGTTACAACTAGGACAACCCGAAAAGTAGGACTTGGTATATCCTTACTTGAACAAGCTGCAAAGGAAGCTGATGGCTATCTTGAACTTAAATCAGAGCCTGGGAAAGGAACAGAAATAACTGCTACATTTACAAGCAGTCATATCGACCGCAAACCTATGGGGGATATCGGCTCAACAATGATCTCACTGATCATTGGTAATCCTGATGTTGATTTCTTTTATGAGTCTAACATCGATGGTGATATAACATTACTTGATACAAAAGAGATTAAGGAAGAACTCGATGGGATTAGTATATCTGATCCTGCTGTAATTAAGTTGATTAGAGAAGTTTTTTTAAAAAAAGTTTGACAATAATTTAGCCATTGTAATAATTTGTATCAAATTGATTGGAGGATTTTATGTACGAATTTGTACGTGGGCCGATGGTATTTATATCAGTAATAATATTTATTATAGGACTTATTTATCAAGCATGTAGATTAATTAGTATAACCAAAAAAAAGGATAAACAGTATTTTACATCAAAGGTTGCGAAGGAGAAAAATGGATTTCTGCAATACTTCAAGAAAAAATTTTCTTTTTCTTCAATACGTACAAGAACAATTTTAGGTACTCAGCCTTTTTTGGCATTGCTTACCTTTATATTCCATTTTTGTATTATCATAACTCCAATCTTTCTTATGGGGCACAATGTACTGATCTATCAATCCTGGGAATTTAGTTTTTGTAGTTTTTCTGAAACTATAACCGATATTTTGACAATCATCTTTCTAATTTCTGCTTTAATATTTTTAGCACGTCGTATACTTGTTTCTCGCGTCAGAGCTGTTAGCTCATTATTTGATTATATACTTTTACTAATTACTATAGCTCCCTTCCTTACAGGATATCTAGCTTACCATCAGCTTGTTAATTATGAAAACATAATTACAATTCATATCATAACTGGTGAACTTATGCTTATAGCAGTTGGCTTAACCAAGCTTGGACATATGATATTTTTCTTTTTTGCCAGATTTTTTATTGGAAGTGAATATAGTTTCCGCAGCGGTTCACGAGCCTGGTAATAATAAATTTATATTAACATCGTTTAAATGGAGAAGGACATGACAGAACAGGAAGTAAGTACTATAGATATTTCAAAGATTAAAGAAATGCTCAATCAGAAGAAGAGAATGAAATATTTCCTGTCTGTTTGTGCATCCTGTGGTTTCTGTGCGGATAGTTGTTTTTTATATAGAAATCATAAAGATCCAAAATATATGCCATCATACAAAGCAATAAATTCATTAGGTAAAATGTTCAAGAAAAAGGGCAAGATTGATAAACCTATGCTTGAGGGTATGAAAGATCTTATCTGGGGCAATTGTGTTCTTTGTGGTCGATGTTACTGTCCCTTTGGGATTGATATATCGCGTATGATATCATGGGCGCGAACGATTTCCCGTTCTCAGGGTGTATATGAACAATATGATATAAATGTCAGGGGATAATCAAAAGGAGTATATTTTATGAAGATAATTTGCCGTGCGGCTCTGGGATTTGTAGCTATTATAGCTATATTTTTATCTGCATTGTTTGCACAACCAGAGAATATAACTATAAATAATATTAATGTATATAAAACAAAGCAGCGTCCTAAAGTAGAATTCCCACACGGAATTCATATGGAAAGTGATCTATCCTGCACTGATTGTCATCATAGGTATCAGAATGGGAAAAATGTTCTGGATGAGGATGATCTTGAAGAGGGTGGAGCGCTGATAAAATGTTCAAGCTGTCATGAAAGATCAACAGTTACCGGACATAACTTAAGAGAAGCCTTTCATCTCCAGTGTATGGGGTGTCACAGAAAGATGAAAAAAGAAAGTAAAAAGACCGGTCCAAGACTTTGCGCAAAATGTCACCCCTGGAAATAGATAAATTTCACTGAATTTGGAGGATTAAATGATTATAGCTAATCTTAAACCCATAGAAGAAATAATGGAAATGATTAAGGGCTCAAAAAAGGTTCTTAATGTAGGATGTGCCGGATGTACAGCGATATGCCTTGCTGGTGGACAAAAAGAGGTTGATAGTCTAAATGTTAATTTACGTTCATTATTTAAAAATGAAAATGTGGATATTCAGATTGATGGCTATACTGTAGAACGTCAATGTGAAACAGACTTTATTGCTGAACTGGACAAGATGGTAGACAAATATG
>JAXHTB010000442.1:0-3041 GCA_034190185.1 Spirochaetota bacterium
GCTATAAATTATCTTTTGATTGTTTAAATCAAAAGATAATTTATAGCTTTAGAATCCTTCTGGCATTTTCTCCAATAATATTTTTCCTATGCTTCTCATCCTTTACATTTTTTTCAATATCTGTTAAGTACCTTTCAAATCTAATAAGGGGATAATCACTGCCAAATAATATCTTTTCAGATCCTAATATTTTAATAGCAACATCGTATATATCGTTTGAATATAGAAATGGAGAGGCTGCTATATCATAATAAACATTTCTAAATGCTTCTCTTACTTCCGGCATCATTTCGTAAAAAAGAATCCCTCCACCCCAATGGGCAAGAACCACTGTAAGCTCAGGAAAATCTTTAAGAATGGAATAGATAACATTGAGATCAGGTTCATATTTGCCTGGATAATCATGTCCAACAGGCTCGTTTAAATGAAGACAGACTGGCAGGGAATAAATTTGAGCCGATTCAAAAATCTTTCTGAGAATAGCTGAATTGGTTTTATTCATACCATCAGAATAGAATGCGATCTCACCTATCCCGAAAAGCCCCAAATCCTTTATTCCCTTTACCCATTCTTCAATATTAGTATTTATACTTAAAGGGACCGATGCAAAGGGAATGATCCTTCCTTTAGATAGTACGAATACGTCCTTAAAATATTGATTCTGCTCCTGGCAGTATTTTTCATTTTCCCATGGGAATCCCATAATTACAACATGATCGATCCCTGAGTCATCCATTGCTCTTAGCATGATATTGTGATCTATCAATTTCGCCTTTTCATCTGAATAAAGAAAGGAGTAATTTTTGTCATCTATATATCTGTTTCTTTGCTTAATAAGATCACTGCTAAAAATATGTGTATGAAAATCTACTATCATATATTTTATCCCTGCTAAATATCGATTCAATAAAAGAAAATAAATTTATAATTTTTAAAACAGGACAAGAAAAAACCCCTCTTTAGTTTATTATACTCCTTTAATAAAGAGGGGTTCTATTTATTTTGTCATTCTAATGAGGATTGAAAAAAACTTTATCCCCAATTAACCAAAGTTTAAGTATTAGTCCTCAAAATCTGATCTTAGGAATAATAAAGATTTAATTTAAGGATTTGATAATTCCACAATCTCAAGTCGATAGATTATAAAAAATATTTATCTTGATGATTTATTTTTTTACTTCTTCCTTTTTCGCTTCTTCCTTCTTTGCATTTATTTTATCACTATGACATCCAGCGCAATTTTCTTTTTTAATATGAGGAATTACCTCATGAATTGCCTTAACATTATGACATCTTTCACAAATACGAATATCATCACTGCTCTTGTTTTTAGGATCATGACAAATATCGCATCCCTTTAGAGAAATGCCATGATGAGCCTTCTTAATTCCGACAACCTTTACTCCATCAACAACACCGTCTAAATGACAATTTTTACAGCTATTCTTAGTAGGAGTGACAAGCGATGGTTTGTACGAGGGAACCTTAAGAGTATAATCACCAACACCAGGAGAATCGTGACACGACGTGCATTCCTTATTTAAAGCAGCTTCTGTCTTATGGTGAGGACTTTTCTTGTGACACTTCATACAATCGCGTGTAACTGTAACACCAATATTACCTTTTGTTGAAACAGCATGACAGGAAGCACAATCTCCAGCAATAGCCTTTTTTGTGCCATGATGGGCGTCAGCCAATGAATCTCCATGACAATCTTCACAAAGAGGTCTTGTAAGATCTGAAAATTGGAAATCCTTAAATCCGATCTCTTGCGGTACAGCATTCATCATCTTCACTGCTATAATGCTTCCTGAAAATAGTAAAATCAGACTAAAAACAGAGAATAAAATAAATAATTTCTTATAATTTTGAATTATTCCTGAAATCATATTACACTTTCTCCTTAAATAATATTTTGGGCATAATATAAATTAAGTTAGTTAAAGGGCAAGTATTTTTTCAAATAATTTAATTGATAAAGAAATCTATCAAGCATTTCTTGTAGATAGTGGATTATGGAATGTATATCTAATGAAAAAATAAGAGTTTATGCAACCAATCAGATATAATACTTACTATGACCAAGTATACTTATCAACTTCAGTAAAATTATCATCTAAATAAGAATCGATCTGATCTTCCTTAAAATTTATCACTCTTCGGGAGGGTTTTATAAAGCTTAAACAAAGGTGATAAGAAGATTTATAAAATAAACCATCCATGGATTATTTTCATGCTAAATAAAGTCAATTTTTAAAAATCACATCCATATAATTTTTCAAAATTCCGATGCGTTAAGATATGGAGATAATATTAAATATTTCCATCTTCCTTTCTTTATTATCCCCCTTATCCCCTTTTCTTATATATTTTTTATCTAAAAAACTGTATAAAAACGAAATAATGCAAATTCCTATACTATGAACTAAGGTTGATGAATAGGAGGGGAATTGTATATCTTGAGGATTCTGTTATTTCTATTTCTAACAAAAATACAAAGAGAGTTTATTTATCCAGCGCCGCAATAGCAGGCAATGTGATGCCCTCAAGTAGTTCAAGAAATGCTCCTCCGCCTGTGGATATATAGGATATCTTTTCAGCCATTCCAGATTTATTTACAGCAGTTACGCTATCTCCGCCACCAACAATGCTCAAGCAATCAGTTTCCGCTATAGTTTTAGCTATTTCATTTGTGCCATTAGCAAATGACGGCATTTCAAAAGCGCCCATAGGGCCGTTCCATACAATTGTCTTTGCATCTCTAATGATCTTGCTGAAAAGCTCAACAGATTTTGGTCCTATATCAAGACCCATCATATCAGTAGGTATCTGTTCAAGTGTAACTGTTTTTTTAGATGCATCGTTACTAAATTCAGAAGCAGCTATTATATCTATGGGAAGTATTATTTTACTTTCATTTTTAAGAAGCATCTCTTTTGCAGTATCAATTAGGTCCTCTTCTAACAGTGATTTTCCAATCTGGTATCCTTTTGCCTTCAAGAAAGTAAACACCATACCCCCGCCAATTATAAGAAAATCAA
>JAXHTB010000443.1:0-3035 GCA_034190185.1 Spirochaetota bacterium
CAGTATTAAAGAATATAATTGAACAGGGTGATGAACCATTTCTAGGAAGAATTTACGATCTTTTTAGTAGTGTATCTTATGTTGATGAATTTAAGCTTGAAAAATTCCTAAGTTTAATAAAAGAAAAATATGCAGATTTTAAATTAGAATCCAGCTCTCAATCTGAAGAAGATTGGGAAATAGATGTAGAGAAACTGATTGTTTCAAAAGAGGGCTACGAAAAGATGAAGACTGAGCTGAATAGAATGGTTAACGAAGAGATGGTTAATCTTTCAAAGGATTTAGCAAAGGCGTGCAATGTGTCTGGTGACTTAAAGGAGAATGTGGAGTATAATGCATTAATTGAAAAACAGACGATCCTTAAAATGACCATAAATAAACTTGAGGATGAAGTTAAAAAGGCGGTAATTCTAGATGTTAATAATATTTCTCTAGATACTGTTGACATTGGTGCAAAGGTAATTTTTGAAGATATAAATACAGGAGAAAAAAATTACTTTATTTTATTAGGTCCTTGGGATGCAGATTTTGAAAAAGGGATATTGTCTTACAGGTCCCCAATAGCTAAAGAACTTTTAGGCAAGAGGATAGGTGACGAGATAAATTTGACAATTGGTGACGATGAAAGGCGTTTGAAACTTTCTACAATTGAAAAGTATTGTTAGGAAAGATTGTAACCGATTCTCTTTTAATTATTTATATTTAGCATATAGCCGCGATGGCGGAATTGGTAGACGCGCTAGGTTCAGGGTCTAGTAGGCGAATGCCTGTGAGGGTTCGAGTCCCTCTCGCGGCATATATACAGTGAATCTAAACTTGGATTCAATTTTCTAAGTTTATTTGCTAAATCTATTTTAAGAAAATTTTGGACTAAAACCATTCAATTTCAACATCCTTTAATGGAATAATCATCTCTTTCAGCCCTTTTGAAGCTAAGACCTTCATATCAAGATCGATAAGTATAGCTAAAAGGTCATCATTTTTCTTTAAAAATTCAATAGTCTTTTCTTTACCCATTACAAAAAATGCAGTAGCAAAAGCATCTGATTTAACTGCATCTTTTGATATAACAGAAACAGAAGAAAAGGTTTTGGAAGGAAATCCAGATTTTGGATTTATTATATGGTGATATCTTTTATTTTTATAAAATTTAAATTTCTCATAATCCCCGCTACTGGCAATTGAGTTCAGGTTTGAAAGTTTTATAGCAAGAATTATGCTTTGTTCTCTAGGGTTTCTGAGTCCAACCTGCCATTGCCTGCCAAATTTATTGCCAATCACTTGCAAGTCGCCACCTGCCTCAAGGATTGCATTTTTTATTCCAAGATTGATGAAACATTCAATTCCTTTTCTTATTGAATACCCCTTTGCAATCCCGCCAAGCTCGATCTTTGTTCCACGCTTTTCTATTCTAATTGAATTATTGTAATTATTGAGATTAATAAGCTTGTAGTCAACCAGAAGTAATCTGTTCCTGATTTTGGAAATCGTGGGTGGGATGAATGGATCTTTACTAAAGTTCCATAATCTTGATAATGACGCAAATGTAACATCAAAGCTGCCATTAGTGAGGAGAGATATATTTATCGATTCCTGGATAAGAGAGAAGGTCTCATCTGATATTGTCACAGGTGTCTTCCAAGCGGATTTATTTATCTTATATATATCACTTTCTTCTCTATATGGACTCATGATATTTTCGATTCTCTCTATCTCATTAAAAACCTGTTCTGCTGAGTTTTGAGCATCTTTTTTTGAATCTGCAATTATTGTGAGATTTATTATTGTACCTATAAGGGCTTTATTAAATGTAAATAATGACTTCTTTTTGCAGGAGTACAAAGAGGGAATTAGGGATAATATTAGTATTAAAGAAGTTGAAATATGTTTTGATCTTTTTTCCATGAAGTTAAGAGAGAACATATAATTCATTTTTACAACTAATTACAATTTTTTAGAATACTTTTGCAATAATATTATCAACAGTTCTGTTCAATTTCTTTGATTATATTGGGGATATTCTTGAAATTAGAGGTGATCCATCTTGTGCCTTTGATCTCCTTATCTCCCACATGACCGTATGCACATCCAATAAATGGGATGTTATTGTTTTGAGCTGCTTCTCTGTCAGATTCTCTATCTCCAATCATTATAAGCAGGTTGTCTTCTTTAATTCTTTTCTTATAATGTCTTACTATATCTGCCTTATCTTGTATTTCTTTATTTAAATATATTATTGGTTTCTCAATGAACTTTATAAGATTATTAGAATTTAGTATTGCTTCAATATAATCTTTCTTTCCATTTGAAGCAATGAATATCTTGTAATGATCTTTATGCAGTTTCTCAATTGTAGAAAAGACATGATCGTATAACTTCCCACCTCCATTGTTTATTATAGCAGCAAGACTAGTTGTGCAGTGATTTATAACATTTTTTCTTTCTGCAGCGTTTAACTGTGGAAAGAGTTTATGAAATATTAGATCCATAGGCAATCCTATAAGCGAAATTATTTTATCCTTAGCAGGAACGTTTATATTAATGTTGCTTTGCTCTATATATTTTAAAATTCCAATTTGAAATGCCTCTACAACTATCCCTTCCGAATTAAATAAAGTTCCGTCAATATCAAAAGCCAGATAAGTCATTACTTCCTTTTTTTTATGGGGGTTTAATAGTATTACTTCTGTTAAAATTGATATTCAGAAATAAATTGGTTGAAATATATAGGTTCTTGTCTTATATGGATATTTTATCCTAATTCAGAATTATTTAGTGAGACTAGAACCTCTGGGAGATTAGAAACGGGATCAAACTATGTTTTATAATTAATGATTCAGGAATTCCCTGAACGATTTGGTAATATATATAGTTAAAGAGAATTGATTTCTATATCCACAGAGCATACACTGTTAAATGTTCTGCCTCGATAGACCACGCCTACCCAGACGATGCAGAAACAATTCCATACCACGGTCGTATCCAAGCTCAGATACAGCCGTGGATGCGTCCACTCGCTCAACGCCTGTTTCACT
>JAXHTB010000444.1:0-3033 GCA_034190185.1 Spirochaetota bacterium
CCCTGGCTGTTTGCACGATGCTAGTGATAGCGGACAGATTCATGAAATGATCTTACTCGGAGCTCTGGCAAGAAGAGCAAAGGAAAAAGATGTGCAGGCTATAATCGAAGGGCCAGGTCACGTCCCAATTGATATAATTGCTGATAATATGAGACTGGAAAAATCGCTTTGCGACAATGCGCCTTACTATGTTCTTGGTCCTATAGTTACTGATATTGCTCCTGGGTACGATCATATCAGCTCTGCTATTGGTGGAGCTATAGCAGCGGCAAGTGGAGCCGATTTCCTATGTTATGTAACTCCAGCAGAACATTTAAGACTACCAACTGTAGAAGATGTTAAAGAGGGAGTGATTGCTTCTAAGATTGCTGCACATGCTGCTGATTTAGTTAAGATAAAAGAAAAAGCAATTAAGTGGGATAATGAGATGGCAATGGCAAGAAAAAAAAGAGACTGGGATAAGATGTTCGAACTTTCTATTGATAATATAAAAGCTAAAAAATATAGGAGTGAAATACCATCTGATATGGACCAATGCTCAATGTGCGGTGAGTTTTGCGCAATAAAAGATAAATAATTTCCTAATTACTCAGCTATATTGTAAATCTATAAACATTATTGATAAATTTAGTGCCCTTCAGTCAGGATTTAAAGAGCTGAGACAAAGTTGATAAGGAGATTTATAAAATAGCAGTGACAAAATTTAAATCCTTAATAATATTCGAATTCCGTTCATTATAGTATAACGACTTGACTTTAGGAGATCCAAATGCATAAAGATAACAATACATACGATTCCTGGAGAGAAGAAAGGGATTTAGTATTAGAGTATAACCAGATTAGTCTTGATGATGTGAATATTGTTAATATACTTGGTGTGGGTGTGGATAATTGCACAAGGCAGCAAGCTGTTGTCAAGGTTATGAGGTTGATAGATAAGGGGGGAGTTCATCATATAATCCCATTAAATCCATATAAAATACAGAAAACAAAATCCAATCTTGATTTAGGCATTATTTACAAAAAAGCCTCTATGCATTTGGCCTGCGGAGCTGGGATAAGCTGGGCAGCAAAAATGACAGGGTCAAACCTGAAGGAGCGTATCCCCCTTTTAAGCTTTATTATGGATCTTATTAGAATAGCCGAAAAAAAAGAATATACAATCTTTTTAGTTGGCGCCAAACCAGAAATTGTAGAGAAAGCCTTTTATAATATTAAAAAATCTTTCCCAGCAATAAGAATAGTTGGAAGACACGGTGGTTATTTTAATCCAGTTAGAGAAAAATCTGTTATTGAGGCTATGAGAAAATCTAATGCAGATATTATTTTTGTAGGACTTGGGTTTCCTAAAGAGGACACATGGATCTATAAAATAAAAAGAGAATTCAATAGAGGAGTGTTTATTGGGGTGGGGGGAAGTATCGATGTCATATCTGGAAAGATTCAGAAGGCTCCACCATTTTTTATGAATAGAGGGCTTGAATGGTTTTATAGAATAATAACAAGACCTTGGAGGATTGGAAGGCTTTTTTCCGTTCTGTCTTTTTTTACAATAGCGATATTTAAAAAAGTTTTTAGATAAATTTTGATTAAAAAAAAGAATTAACTATAATCTATCTTTCTGGTTTTTTCGGTATTGCCCTTGTATCCCTGGCATTCTGAAGTTCAGAATTAGCAACCCTGCATCTGCCTAAGGTAAATTTTTCAACAACCTCATAAGAATTACATGATCTGCAATAGAAAATGGTCTTCTTATCTTCTGTCCAATCCGTTATCTCTACATATCGGGATTTACAGTTTCTACAAAAAACAACAGAAACGAAATCGCTCATATTATTTTCCATTGATAATATTTATAGTTTATGCTGCAATATAATATTCAATAAGAAATAAATAATATATTATGTGGCATCACCTTTTCCAAAACTCTTTTCTAATCTTCAATATGAAATGCAATAACTGAAATGTCCTCCCGCTTTTCAAGTCCATCTGCAAAATCATCTCCCAGTTTGATAAGAGAGTCAATAACCTCTTCTGGATTTTTAAACTCGCCACCCAAGAGGTCCATAATCCTTTTTAATCCAAGATGTTTTGCTCCTCTATTCCTAATATTAACAATCCCATCTGTAATAATAACAAAAAAATCATCTGGTTCAAGGATTACCTTTACCCTTTTGGGCAATTCAATTTCTTTTTCTAAAGATTTGTTTTCAAATTTTAAATAACGCGCCACTCCATTTCTTATGAGGATTGGATATGCAATACCAGCATTTACAAATTGAAGGATTCTGTTGTCACAATTAATTACTCCATAAAAAAGGGACACATTACTAATATTTTCGTGATTGCTCTTAACAACTTCATTTGTAAGTTTTAGTAATTTTGAAGGATTTTCACCACATACCCTTGATATGCCTTTTACAGCTCCACTTACAATAGATGCATAAATAGCTCCGGGAATACCCTTTGTATGGATGTCACCAAGGGCGACTCCAATAGAATTATCATTAAAATGGAAGATGTCATAAAATTCACTACCAACCTCATTGGCTGAAATCGTTCTTGTCGCAATTTGGACATTATTATATTTATTATTAACAACTGGAAGAAGAGATTTCTGAACAGAGGTTGCAGATGAGAGTTCATATTTTATCCTTTCTTCCTCTAAGGCATTCTGAAAGAAGATAGCATTTTGGACAGCAAGCACAGCTTGGTTTGCAAATGCCTTAAAAAGTATCATGTCATCATCATCAAAGGCTTTCTTAGTTATAGGATTTATTGCCTGAATCGCACCTAGGAGCTTGCCTTTATAAAGAAGCGGAACACATATAATAGCTTTTGTTTTAAAGCCTGTTAACTTGTCAAAATTCGGATCAAATCGCACATCACCATATACATCATTTATATAAAGGGAAGCCCCCCTTACCCCCACAGACGATTCCGGGTTGTCATGGGGTCAGGTGGGGATGAGGGGCGCGTCGGTGGTCGGGACAAGACGGGCCGCGACCTGACGGAAGAGGGATTGCAGCGGGT
>JAXHTB010000445.1:0-3023 GCA_034190185.1 Spirochaetota bacterium
GGCATCGCCCGGCCAGACCAGGACGGCGGCCAGCACCGCGAATGCGATGGTGAGAATCGCCTGCGGGCTGCCATGCGGCGCCGCGTACTTGAAGCCGAAGATGAAGACGGCATAGGACAGCCCGGCCAGCAGCCCGGCGGCCACGCCGAGGGCCGTGACGCCGCTCGCCTCCACGTCGTAGATCCGTGAATTAATTTTGATATTTTTTGCTTGAATATAGGCAACGTTATCGATTAGTATTTAATGAAATTTAATAATTGAAAACTATGCTGAAGATTAATGACAATATAAAATGGAATTTTTAAAGATAATAGAAAACAACAGACAGAGATTTCTAGAGTTTAATGAAAAAAAAATCCAACGTTTTCAACAGTTGTTTTATAATGTTAATACTAGAAAGGTGATAAACTCAATTCCTTTTTTATTAAGTGTTAATCATAAAAAGCTGCCTGGTTATATTGATGAAAATACTCCCTATGGAATTGTAAATTATAAGGCAGACGAAGAAACCAAAAGATTTATCCGATCTAAATTCCCCACAGTGAAAATTGAGATTGAGCAAGAAAACCCATTTATTGAAATGCTTGCTGTAATGGGAAGCGTTGGTACGATTGCATATAATAAAAGATCAGATTTTGATTATTGGGTATGTGTTAATAGAAGCTCTATTCCTAAAGAGATGTTCGAAAAATTCACAAAAAAAGTCGAAGCTATTCAAAATTGGGCAATGTCAGAAATTGATGCCTCTGTCCATTTATTTATAAATGATATTGAGCTGATCAAACAGAATATTTTTGCGGAGGATACTGATGAGGCTTTTGGATCAACTGTTGGAGCAGTCTTGAAAGATGAGTTTTTTAGGAGCTCCATTATCATCTGCGGTAAGATTCCCTTTTGGTGGGTTTTGCCCCAATTTGTAAGAGATGATGAATATAATAATTTATATCAGAGATTAAGCCCAGAAAAAAAAAGAACAGAATATGTTGATCTCGGAAATCTTTTCGAGATTTCAATAGAAGATTTTCTTGGAGCTGCACTTTTTCAGATAATTAAATCGTTGGGTAATCCTTTTAAGTCAATAATAAAAATCGGAGTACTGGAAAAGTACATCTTTGGAAGTGATGATTCTCCACTCCTGAGTCAAAAGGTTAAAATAAATATACAAAGAGGAAATATAGATAATACTATTCTTGATTCTTATTTATTGATGTTTGAGGAGGTTTACAATTACTATTATTCAACAATAGAAGATAAAAATATGCTGAACATACTTAAGCAGAATCTCTACCTTAAGATCGATCCTCATCTGTCTAAATATATTGGTGTTAAGGAAAAGAAAAATATTCCCTATAAAGTTGAGATTATGTTCAAGTATGCTCAGGAATGGGGATGGAATATTCAGGATATAAAGAACCTTGATAACTTTGATAATTGGGATTTTAATAAGGTTATGAAATTCTGGGACCTTGTTAAGAAATTTATGCTGATGAGCTATCAGCGGATTTCAGTGCATCTGCCTACCCTTAATTTAGAAAAAAAGATTTCTGAAACTGATTTCATGCTATTAAGCAGAAAAATTAAAACACATTTTGCAGTTGAAAGGGATAAGATTGAGAAATTTATTACTTTTAAGGATACTCCTTCCGAATCAATTCTCTATATTGAACCAGCAAGCAAGGGACTTAATAGTGTTGAATGGAGATTGTACAAAAGAAATACAAGTAAAAAAGACACTTTTATTTCTACAACCATAAAAGTTGATAATAATTTGCTGAAGCTTCTCATATGGACGGTTCTAAATAAAATATATGACCCTGTTTTTACAAGGTTTAATATTCAATCAGAGTATAGCAGAATAAATCAGAAACGTATAGTTGAATTATTAGATCAGATGTCAAGCTTTTTCACAGATGATAATATATATCTAAAGAATGAATATTTTTTTAACTCTTCTTTTAATCTCTTGAATCTTCTAATAATTAATTTTGGCAATGAAGATGATGAGACCATTTCCACTATTCATCATTTATATCATACAAGCTGGGGGGAATCCTTTTTTAAGGAATATAATTCCGAAGATGTTTTAAGTAAAATTCTGTTTATGATATTAAGAGATGGGTACAAGCTAAAGAGATGTTATGATAACTTTTGCTTAATAAATACACCAGAACCTTACAAAAAACAATATAAAAGAATCATCTACATGTTCAAAGAAGCATATCGTTTTGTTGTAGAAGATGATAGTAATGAATCTGTAAGATTTGTTAGTTTTATTGGAAATCAGTTTGTAATTAATACAAAGGATGGTGATAATATTGAGAAAGATGTATTTCCAAATATTATCAGTCTTCTGGCAGGGATAACCTTAAAGCCTAAGAAAGAGATGAATTATCTTTTTTTTGGAGATGAAGGTCCCCTTAAGTTACTTAATAAGATATATAGTTTAGCTCAAAAAGATTCAATATCGATTATCTATGAGGAGAAGGGCAGCTTTATTTTTGCTTATGTGATAAACGAGAATGGAAATCTCTTTTCCTTCTTTTGTCCAATAGTTAAAAAAGATGTTTTCCTTGTTTATCTTTACGATTTTTGCTTGAATATTATAAAACGAATTAAAGCAACATGCATTTTATCAAAAAAAATTACTGGCGGAATTTGTTTAAAATGTATTAAATCTGATAGATTTGGGAAATTATCTATTACTGATGAGTCTCAATTGATCAGGAAGAAGCATTCTATTCAATTCAACAGTATTGGCGCCCTAGTAGCGTCGGTTTCTAAGCATAAGGAAAAAGAGACATTATATAATATTATATTTCCTGATAAGACCTCATCGGGTTTTATAGCATATAGTAGGATGGTTAGTATTGCACATATACTTATAGAATTAAGGGATAATGGAATTGCTAGTAATATTATAAGAGATTTAGTATTCAATCTCTTCATCTGTTAAATCATTGAATACTAAATCTCTTATAATATTACTAGCAATTCCATTATCCCTTAATTCTATAAGTATATGT
>JAXHTB010000446.1:0-3013 GCA_034190185.1 Spirochaetota bacterium
GGAGTTTATAAATGAGTTCTGATATATATGAATTGAAAATTAAATTTGTGATGATACGCAAGGGGTTTGGTGCAGACTCACAATAGTATTTAATAACTACTATAATTACATTAATTATAATTTATATCTCATCCTGTATTTTAAGATATTCATCCCAAGTTTCTTCAATTGCTCTGGCCTCATCAGGATCCAGCTTTTCAATAATGAATCCTGCATGAACCAGAACCTTATCATTCAGCTTTATTTCTGGGAATAGGGTTGTGTTTACAACGGTTTCCACTTTATAAGCCTCAGCAACTGCTTCATTTCCGTCGATTTTTATAATTTTCATAGGTACTGCAAGGCACATTGTTTTATTCCTTAATAAAATATTAACAGATTCTGGGTAATTGTTCTTCAACTAAAAGGGGCAATATTCTTCTTCCACCGATATAGGTCTCAATATATGCTTTACCTGGAAATTCGGTATCTATCTCGCCAATAATTGCAGCATCAGTGCCATTATCATTGTCTTTTATAGTATTTAAAATATTTTCAGCTTCATTGTCATCAACTATCATCAATATTTTCCCTTCATTTGCAACATAAAGAGGATCAAGTCCAAGGATTTCACATATTCCTTTGACTTCATCCTTAATAGGAATCAAATCCTGGTATATTTTTGCGCTTAATCTGTTGTTTTTTACTATCTCGTTTAATACTGAAGCAACACCGCCTCTCGTTGGATCACGCATAAATTTTATACTATTTGGAAAAATATCAGTAACTTTTCGTATTAGATGATTCAGGTGTGCGCAATCAGAGAGCAACCCCATAGAAAATGAGAGATTATTTCTTTTTGCCATAACTGCGATTCCATGATCTCCAACAGTGCCGTTAATGATTATTTTATCTCCTGGTTTTATTTCTCCTCTTTTTATAGTTTTATCTATATATCCAATACCTGATGTATTAATAAATATTTTATCGGCCTTTCCTCTAGGCACAACCTTTGTATCACCAGTTACGATCTTAACACCAGCGAGATCAGCCTCTTTTCTCATAGACTGAAGGATTATTTCCATATCTGAAAATTCAAATCCTTCCTCAAGGATAAGGGCGCATGATAGATAAAGTGGGACTGCGCCCATAACTGATAGATCGTTTATTGTGCCGTTAATTGCAAGGCTTCCGATGTCTCCACCAGGGAAAAAGATAGGAGTAATTGTGAATGAATCTGTAGTAAAGGCTAGTTTCATATCTTTTATCTCAAGTATTGCAGAGTCATCTAACTGAATATTGTCATCTCCAAGCCTTTTAATGATAATATTTTCAATCATCTCGTTCATTAATTTACCGCCGTTGCCATGCCCCTGTAATATTTTTTTCACTTTTATTCACTCCTGTATTTGAAATATGCAGTACAGGGACCTTCACTAGATACCATACATGGTCCAACTGGACTTTCAGGTAGACATGAAGTTCCAAATAGGGGACAATCAGGAGGGGTGATAATTCCTCTAAGTAATTCCCCGCACCTGCATCCTATTGGTTCCTTGGGAGGAGGTGGTGTTACTGGAAACCTTATTGATGAATCGAATTCAGAATAGCTATCTTTTATTGCAAGCCCGCTCTCAGGTATCGTTCCAATTCCTCTCCACAAAGCATCTTCCTTTTCGTAAACCTCATATAGACATTCAACGGCTTTTTTATTGCCTTCTTTTTTTACAAATCTTTTATATTCATTTCTAACTTCATTCTTATTATTTAAATACATATCTAATAGAGATAAAACGCTAATAATTAAATCTGGTGTTTCAAATCCTGCAATTACTGATGGTTTACTGTATTCGTTCGCAATAAAGTTCCATATTTCTTCACCAATAATAGCGCTAACATGTCCTGGAATTATAAAACAATCAATTTTTACTTCAGCATCAAGAAGCGCTTTTACTGCTGGGGGAACTAATTTATTTCCTGGAAGGATGGAGAAATTAGCGAGGTTTCTTTTTTTTGCTTCTATTACAGCAACAGCCTCTGTTGGAGCAGTTGTCTCGAAGCCAACACTAAGGAATATTATTTCTCTATCTGGATTATGCTGTGCAATATTAAGGGCTTCCATGGGAGAATAGATAATACGAACATCCATCCCATCTGTCATCTCGCGTCCTAATGAACTGTATGAGGATGGCACTTTTATCATATCACCAAAGGTCGTAATTATCGGATCATATTTTTTACCAATTTCGATTGCCCTGTCAAGATAATCGTTGGGTGTTACACAAACAGGACATCCTGGGCCATTAACAAGAGTTAGTTTCTCTGGAAAAATATCCTTTACTCCGGATCTAAAGAACTCATTTGTATGAGTCCCGCACACCTCCATTATACGCACCTCTTTATCAAGATGGATGCTTTTCAACCTGTCTGCAAGTTTTTTTATGTATTCTCTATGCATCAATCAACATCTATGCTTGTAATTGATAATTCCCTGCCTGATAATAGATCTATGTTTAGAGATCCGCATCTATTGCATGTAAAAATCAGATTTTTATTCTTGAGTGTATATTCATCACCACAGGAGCGGCATTTTATGCGGGCTTCTATTTTATCAATTATAAGCTCAGCTTTATCTGCAACTGTATCTTTACTGAGCATATCGAAATAAGACTGAGCCCATTCAGGAATAATGTCGGATAGCGCGCCTATTTTTAGGTTAATTTTATTTACCCTTTTAACATTATATTCTTCAGCATATTCCAGTACAATATCTATAATGCTGTTCATTATCGATAATTCATGCAATGAATTGATACCTCTTAGTTACATACTGTTATCATGTGAAAGCTTTATATTATAATAAAATGATCGTAAATAATCTTCTATAAATGAAATGTTTCAAGCTTCCTTCAATTTTTTTTTCGAGATGTCGATTATTTTTTACATGATGGATTTGTTTATTATAAATGAAAGATATTGTTTTGTGAAGAAATTTTTTTCATTTTTTTATATTTGCTGTTAATTCAGCTTAATC
>JAXHTB010000447.1:0-2974 GCA_034190185.1 Spirochaetota bacterium
TTTATAAAAATAAATAATACATTTTTCTTACAACTCAAACTGTGTTAGTATAATCAATTGATTTTAGTAGATTATGAAAATTATAAAGAGATAATAATTCTGAATTTAATAAATAGAAAAGGGGGTAATGATTCTTATTTAAAAGCATAAAGGACCATAGAGCTTGTTAAGGAAAAACCTTTATACCTTATTTTACTTATAAAATGATATATTGAAATCCTTAACCACTTTCTATAATCAATCAATGATTTAAAATCAGATCTCGATTTTAAGAGCTTAGGCAATAATCCAAACTCAACAGGATGGAAAATCTTAACCCTTCTGAAACCCTCTTTCTTTAAAAGAGAATAAAGGTTATCTCTGGTGAAATAAGAGAAATGCCCAGGCATATAATAAGAATATCTATCTTTTAAAATTTTTGCCTGTAGTCCTTGCATATTTGCAGTTTGAATAACAAGAATCCCCCTATCCTTTAAAAGCTTATAACACTGTTTTATTGTTTTTACAGGTTCTTTAAGATGCTCCAATGTCTCAATCATCGTAATTACAGAGAAAGAATCTTTTTCAAAGTTACAATCATCAAGTGTACCGATATGTATATTTTCATTAAATATTTCCTTTGCAAAGCTACCAGAATATTCAGAAAATTCAATCCCATAAGGGGTAAAGTATTTTGAAGCAACCTTTAGTAATCCACCAAAAGCTGATCCGATATCCAATATATTACCATTTGCTGCATATTTTCTAAGTACTTTTATTCTCTTTTCCCAAACATAACTTGCATAATCTTCTATATCCCGTTCATCCTGATAGGAATATGCAGTGTCATTTCTATAATATTCCTTCTTATATAATTTTTTTACTATTTTATCGCAAAATTGCGGATTCATAAAAATAAAACCGCAATCCTTACAAATATCAATTTTAAAAGCAGGATTATATCTTCTAATAATATATTTTAACTTAATATCCTTCTTTCCGCATATAGGGCAATATTCGAGTAAATTATTATATATTTGAGGATCTTCAAAATTATAAGGATGGTTTTGTTCCATTATTTTTTAATTAAATTATTATATAATCTTTATTCTAAATAGTACAGAATTTTTTGTATAAAATATTTTTTTTTCTTGCAAATATGAGTATCATCATTGTATTATTAACTGTTGCAATATTATATATATATCGGAATTTGAATATATTTTTCAATTGTAATTTTTGTCATATGTTAAGTCGCTGACTTCTCAATACAAGAATAACTTGCAGGTTTACAACATCCTTAAGTGCTTCAAACGCTTATTTAAGTTCTATTATTTATTATGAATGCCCTTTTATAAAGAAGTTGGATAAATTCTAATGGAGGTATAATATGAAAAAAAATTTTCTTGTCATTCTAGCAGTCCTTTTTATCGCTTATCCTGCAAACTCGCAGGAAAAAAAAGCTGAAAGTCAGGAAGATAAAACGAGTAAAAAAGAAGTAACAATTGGAGATCAGGTATACTATGAAATAACTCTTGAGGACTTCGAGAAAACTGAATATACAGAAAAAAATATTATCTATTTTTCCAGATCAGAAGAAGAAAAAGCTGGTATATCTATGAGGACAGACTATCCTGCTCCAATAAAAAATTCAAAAAAATATTTGGGTATAAAACTATATGGGAAACAGGGAAATGCTATCCAAATAATACCAGCAAAAAAAATAACTATAGATAAATATTGCAGATCGATATCAATGTGGATTTTCGGTAAAAACTTTGCTGGTGAACTTTCAATGATAATAAAAGATGCAAATATGAAAGCTCATAGATTAATCATAAGGAAGTTGAATTTTATTGGATGGAGAAAACTTATCATAAAACTCCCTGACAAAATCGCACAGGAAGATGCGCGTTTAACTAAAAAAATGAATATTGAAATTATAAAATTTATTTATAAACCTGGAACACCAACCCGTCTGCCGATTTGGCACTACTTTTATATAGACGATATTGGCGCTATGGTTCGTAAAAAATACACTGACAAACAGAGTGATGATTGGTAAAATTAAATAGAACATCATCATTCTTTAATAATTATAATTTAAACCTTCCAATCCTTTAATAATTGGGAGGTTTTTTGTTTTCATTATTGAATTTATTAGTTAATTGGATTACCCTTTGGAACTTTCATAATTAAATAACGATCTTATAAATCACCTGCCTTAAAAATATAGCATGGATCAAATCAGAGAATTCTTTTCTGAAGATAGACTTTAATTCCTATAAATATTTCGCTAATTATGACTGTAGGATTAGTTTGAAGCTTATAACATACTGTTATAGAGGACTATAGTCATGCACTTCCACAATCCTAACAATCCTATAATCTCCCCTACTTCAAAAGGTACTAATATTGAAAATTAAGAAATTATTTATTTCACCTTTATAAGATTTTCATATTACTCTATTTATTTATTAATAAATAATAGAGAGGAATGATCATGAGCATATTTATAATAATTAATCTCTTATCTATAATGATAATATTATTTTTCTTAGGTTATCTTTATTACAGATCGAGTAAGGACTTTGCTAAGAATTATCTGATAACAAGAGATTTAAGGAAAAATTAAACAAAAAAACACAAAATCTTAATAATAACTTAATATTGCTATAACTAAGTAGTAATCAAAGATGATCTGATGAAATTGATCATATACTTTTTTAGGAGGTAATAATGCAACAAAAACTTCGACAAAAATATCTTTCATTCCTGATGAACAGAAAAGGAACTACAAAGTTACTCTCTGGAACAATTCTTCTAATTTTTTTTATTATAACCTTTTACTCATTTCTTGGAGATCTATATGGCAATAATACTGTAAAGGCTAATAGCAATTCACAGAAAATTGAAACTGTTGATATTTCAAAAAAAACAAATTTAGAGGGGTCTTATCTCAGGTTTTCTTCTTCAACTTCTTTCACGATCCGCT
>JAXHTB010000448.1:0-2921 GCA_034190185.1 Spirochaetota bacterium
AATTTAGGAACAATAAATATTCGTTATAAATTAAATATATATCATTCTCTTTTTAAATTCTTAAAAAGAGAATGATATATATTTAATTTATAACGAATATTTATTGTTCCTAAATTAGATTTATTTCTTTTCACTCTAATCCCATGCTACTTATATCTACTATATTTATATAAGTGATCAGATAAAGTATCTTCTTTGAAATGTATATAGTGATAATTAGTTTGCTTTATTATTTTCTATATATAAAGTGTTATTTACTACTTCCAATAGATCGATATTAAGACCCTACTTAAAACACTTTACTATTAAAACTTTTATCATCTAGTTTAAAACCCATCTACAATATCTATATTGAAGGAGATAAAATATGTTACAATTTAGGAATAAATGTATATATCAACCTATAATTATTGTTTTATTAAGTCTATTTTGTATTAACTGGAATTGTGGTAATAATAGTAATGGCGGCAATACAGATTCTAATCCACCAGATCCTCCGAGCAATCCCCAAGCAACACCTATTTCCACATCTCAGATAGATATTAGCTGGACCGATAATTCAGATAATGAGGAAGGATTTACAATTGAAAGAGCGCCTGATGATAATGGTAATCCTGGATCTTTCGAAGATATCGAATCTGTATCAGCAGATATCGAAACTTACTCAGATATTAATCTTTTTCCAGATACAACTTTTCATTATCGTGTCAAATCCTACAATAGTGCAGGAACATCAGATTGCACTGATATAGTAAGCGCATCAACTCATGACGAGTATATTATACTAGAGGCTGACTTCCATGTAAATCAGAATCATCCTCAAGCTAGCGACACTAATCCTGGAACAGAAGATCTCCCCTTCCTGACAATTTCAGCAGCGCTATCACAGGCAACTGCAGGGGATACAGTGTTGGTAAGAGCAGGAATATATAGAGAGAGTATTAATCTTCCCTCTGGTGATGCTGAAAATAGATTCATACTGACAGGGGCCCCAGGTGAAAGGGTTGTTGTTTCCGGAATGGAAAAAGTTTCTGGATGGACAATACATTCCGGGAATATATGGAGAGCAGCATTTAACGGAGATGTTGAGTATCTTTATGTTAATGGAGTTAGGCAGGAAATTGCTCGTGAACCGAACGATGGATGGTGGATTATTGAAGGTAAAGAAGGAAATGACATTCTTGATTCTGTTAATCTTGATGGCTCCTTTCCTGATGTTGCTGGAGCAGAGGTTATGATTAAGATTGCACAAAATAATGAGGAAGATAGGGTTGGCATTACTTCTTCTAGTTTGGGCAGATTGAATTTAGAGGAATCTAGTAGTTTTAGTTCAGATGATAAATATTGGGTTCAGGATGATCTTGATCTGATTGACAGGGAAGGCGAATGGGCAAGTCAAGAAGGTTATATCTATTTTTGGCCAGGGGCAGGAGTTAATCTTAAAAATGATCTTGAGGTTTCCGGGGGAACCGGAACTGTGATAACTGTTAGCGGTGTTAACAATGTTCTTATTGATGGAATTGAGGTTAGAGGTGGAGTAGGAAACGGAGGAATAAATATTTCAGATTCAAGCAATGTGACAGTTAGAAATTGTGTTATCCATAACAATGTCATGAGACTTGGGTCTCCCCTCTCTCGTGGGATTAATGTCGTTTCATCTGAGCAAGTGTATATATTAAACAATTTAATCATTAAAAATTGGTTTGGAATCTTATTTTACGATGTTAAGGATAGTCTTATAAGGGAAAATGAAATTTCATATAATGATGATGATGGAATCAGGTTAACTTATATGTCTGATAATATTCTTGTTGAGCACAATTATGTCCATCATCATATAATGTGGGGTCATCCTGACAATATACAGGTATATAGCGGCGCTGATGATAATACAGAAATTTTTACGCATAATCTTATAATTACTAATAATTTACTTATAGGAGGAGCGCAAAATGTATTCACAGAAGATACTTCAAAGAATTCGTTAAATGGAAATATGATTATTGGCAGTGGTTCATATTCTGTAGTGTTTGGACATGACAATGTTCATAATTTTAATACAGTAGGAAACACGATAGCATTTTCCAGGTATGGCTGCCTGCGCTTTACTTATGAAGATTACGATGTTTATGAAAATGTGCTTATGAGAGGAGGTCCGGGCCCGCCATGCGCTTTAGCATCTTATGTTGACTATTTAGCTGATAGTAACCTGTTTTATAATAGTGAAGGTTCCTATCCAGGTGTTTATAGTTGGAGCCAGACTTTAGCAGAGTTCCAAGTCAGTACAGGGCAGGATATAAATTCAGTTTTTGCAGATCCAGTATTTATAAACGCGCCTATTTATTTTGCTGTAGTTGATCATACTGACATAGCAAGATGTACTAATAGTATTATTTATATCGCGGATGATAGAATAAGTGGATTTAATCAAGAGGATTTGATTGAAATCGATTTTGATGGGATTCCAAGAACTATTATTGATATATCCAGTGATATATACGGTGATACGCTGGAATTTGAACCTGCGCTTGATAAAAAACCTGTTGTGTATCTTTTAGTTGCAAATTGGGGAAGTAATAATAATTTTCAGTGGGATTTAAGACTGCAGGAAGGAAGTCCTGGTGAACATTTAGCAAGCGATGGAGGACCAGTCGGGTCTACTATCAACATCCAGGAATACAAGGCAGGAGATTTTGACGGCGATGGGCAAAGGGATATCCCTGTATCTCCGTTCAATTGATATTGGATCTCTTTAAAGTCTTTATTTCCGATAAAAATGATAAGCTAAATTTTGATCTCAACATTTAAAATTTGAAATCTATTATTGAATAAATGATTAAATAAGGAGATTTCTTATGAAGAATTTCATGAACTATTTAACAACTAATGTTTCGATAATATCTATAAGTGAATGGATTTCC
>JAXHTB010000449.1:0-2916 GCA_034190185.1 Spirochaetota bacterium
AAAAAATAAAAACTTAATAGATTATTTAAGATGGATTACTTTCTGATAATGAATAACAAAGGTACTATAATTGTTGAAGAATCTTACTGATTCTTAAAATTATAGGTCCAACGTAAGATTTTAATTTAACATGACGCGGGGGAGGTGAATATACTTATCCTCGATTTACAAGAAAAAAGATGAATAATAATTGAGGAAGTATCTATTATATTAGAATAACCTAATAAGTTACTCAAATTAACTGAATATCACTCATATGTAAAAAAATTTTTTCAGATAGCGCATTTTTATTTTTAAGCATACAGATTATTTATTTAGTTCTTGGTAGATAAAATACCAAGAACTAAATATCTATTGTTGCTACAATCATTACTAATACTCATCACTATAAAAGTAATAATGAAATATTTAATTATGAACGTTATAATTTTCCTTAATTCTTTTGTTTCTTTTCCACTCTTTCTTACTAATTGTATATAAGTTAAGAACTAAATCATCTTTAATTTTGTTGAGATTCTAAAGATTATAACAGTATTTATTTCAGATTGATATATTAAATATTTAAAAAGGCACTTCAATTATTTTCTCCAACCAGTAATGGGAATAAATCTCTTTTTATCAACATCTGCCTTATAAATACGACTATACTCAATTGACTTGTGGTCATTTTGTCCAAATGTAATATTACCACATATTCCTCGAGTATTATAATTCTTAACAGATTCCAATCCTTTGAGGTATGTAGTTAAATTAAGATCTCTTCCTGCAGTTCGAAGCCCTCGTTCAAATAAAATTCCAATAAACCAACCCTGAAAAAAATTGGATCCTCTTATATTCACACTTGAATCTAAGGCCTTTGAACCTTTCCTCAACTCTTTTACTCCAGGGCTATCATCATTCCACATACCATAACAGCTAATTCCCAACAATCCCTTAGCAGCTTTATCTGCAACTTCAAGGGTTTTATGTGTACAACCATATTGACTAACAAGAAATGTAGTTGATACATTCAACCTGCGCGCAAATTTCATAATTGCGGCAGTATCGGCAACATACCCATGAATATAGACAAAGTCAGGTTTTAATCGTCTAATTGCTAAAAGTTCAGTAGTAAAATCAAGAGCAGACATAGATATAATAATCTCTTTATAATCTTTAACAGGGTATTTCTTAACTAATCCTCGCATTGCATCTCTGGAGTCTTTACCTGAGCCTGTATCCGGATGCATTAATGCAATAACAGGTTTTTTCTTTTTCATGTCTTTAAATACATAGTCCATAACTATCTTTGCCTGATCCTGATACCATGGGATCCCGCAAAAAACATATTTCCTTACAGGCTTGAACAATCTAGGTTCAGCGCTTGCAGTAAAAATTGGAACTTTCTCCTTAGTACATAGCGGCACTATAGCACCTGTATGTCCAACCCCAGAAGCACCCTGAATAGCAAATATCTCATCTCTATGGACAAGTTTTTTAAAACCAGAAAGGGCAAGAGGTATTGAATATCTATCATCCTCAATAATGTATTTTACTTTTCTTCCGTGTACTCCACCTTCATCATTTAATTTATTTAAAAAAGCCTTTGCTCCCAGTGAAATCGGTATCCAAACATCAGCAATAGGACCTGTTAGATCACCCATCAATCCTATCTTAACAGTTTTCCCAGTAACACCTCTAACACCTTCACCATAATTAATACTAACAAAACCAAATAAGAAAATTAGTGAGAAAATTACAACATGTTTCTGAAACAACATCATAAAAACCTCCTAAATTTGAACATTAGTTTTATAAAATCTATATATTTATGCAATATAATAAGCCCCCTTATATAATGTCAACTTTATTTTATGAAATAATCTACAATAATAATGAGTAATAATTGATGCCGGATGAAAACATGTGGACAATATCAATAACCTTTATCAGATAATACTTGATGTGCTGAGGATTAAATTAATATTTTATGGCACAAAAATAAATAAATGCATACTAATCTTTTAGCAGAAAAACGCTATAGTTTAATGATTATTTTAAGCCCTCATAAAGTTGATAAAAAATTGCTATTTACATAATTTATTATTATATTTAAATGGTTAAAGCAATGATACTAGAAATAATAACTATATTTGGAAAATGAAATAATGATAAAATTATCTATAAAATTTATTCAGTCTATATTCTTTAATTTCAAGAAATATTATACTTTACTATCTGGACAACTTATAAGATGTGCGCTATTTATTCCATTTTCAGTTTTCATTCTCGGATGTACACAACCCCTATCCGATGGACTTATTAACGATCACTTTCATTCAATAGAATGGGGAGAGGACCCGCAACATGGAAGCAGTTTTGTATTAAATGCTGAATATTGCAAGGCATGTCATGGGCAAAAGCTTGAAGGAGGTCAGGCTGATGTTTCGTGTATAGCTTGTCATCATAGCAATAACTGGAATGGCACAAGTCATGGTAATGAATTTGCAAATACCTCGGCAATTTGTTCATCCTGTCATGGGGATAATTTACAAGGTGGAATAGTCGAAGTCTCATGCCTTTTGTGTCACCATTTCAATAATTGGGAGGACACTAGTCATAGTATTAAATTTTTGAACAAGGAAGCCTCATGTAAAGGATGTCACGGAGATGATCTTAAGGGCGGATATTCAGGAGTATCATGCGGAAGCAGTAATAGCTGTCATCATATCGATTTTGCAGTGCCAATTCAACCAAACAATAATGATCACGGAATAAAGTTTAATGAATCCAGCGAGTTTTGCAAAACATGCCATGGAACAGACATGACTAGCGGAGGAATCGCAGGTGTATCATGCGGTTCGTTGAACGGTTGTCATCATGAATGGACAACAACATCTGACGGAACTCACGGTACCAAATATCAGGAAGTTGAAG
>JAXHTB010000045.1:0-15620 GCA_034190185.1 Spirochaetota bacterium
GTGAAAGTGTAGGCAAATGGCTGGCCGGCGATGACGCTTGAGGGACCGTCGGCTTGCACAACCAGGTCGGTGGTGGGAATGGTAGCGGTGGCCACAGGCCCGGCTGGGCCGACTATCATTTATGCAAGCATCATTGTACAATATGGTCCTGGTAATAGATTCGAACAATCTAATACCTTTATCCCTTTTAATGGCTGCATTGATGTTACCTCATTATTAAAATAATATTATTCATAACTGTGCGAATAGACACAAAGCACGTCGCGAAGGGTGATGGAACTGCCAACTCTGGCATTTTCTATGCAATATGTCACTCAGTTCTGTCATCAGGTTCATGGTTCTAGTTCCGAGTTAGAATATTACTATGATGTAATTACTTAGCTTTTTCCCTTTTTGGTATATATACATATGACTGTCAATCATTTTGTACAAAATAATTTCTGAGTATTTACAACTCCTCAAATAAAAAATTGACAAATTCAATTAACTCTCTTAGAGTTCAAATATTATTTAAGTGTAACATTACCAATGTTTGGTAATTCTATAATTATATGAAGACCGTTAAAAATGGTAAGTTCAAACTGATTTCAGAGAATCCATGTTAAAGCAGAGGTATTAGTTCAGCCCCTATAAAAAAAATGAACGAATTACCGCAAAGACGCGCCCAGAGCGAAGAAGTACTCTTGGGGTGCAAAGTACGCAAAGGAAAGATATTTTTTTTCATTCTGATGTTATTGCGAAAGGTAAAATGAATGATCTCTCCAAGACATTCATAGTTTATCGCCTTTTATAAAAGGCTGGATAGTTTTAAGTCGCCGTCTAATCAACGACTGAAAGACAATAATTCACCTTTGCGACCTCTGCGCCTTTGCGGTGAACTATTACAAGCAAAGAAATAAATCGTTCTACAATTCAACTTGAATAATCATGGGAAAGTAGCAGGATTTTTTCATTCTTATGAATAATTATTTCTATTTTTTTCTCTTTTCTTTGCGATCCTTTGTGACCTCTGTGCCTTTGTGTTTATCAAGACTATCTATAGTCTTCACAGGAATTATAATATGTTTGTTCGAAACAAAAAAGGTTTTGCAATTATTGAGATACTAATTGCGATTACAATCCTTTCAATTGCCATTATTGGCATTATCTCTGGTGTATCAGCAGGCATAATTGCCATCTCCGGCAATAGGAACCTTACTAAGGCAATGATAATAGCAAAAAACAAGCTTAATGAATTTCAACTAGATAAAATGAGGGGAACAGACATAGACAAAGAACCAATTGAAGAATATCCAAACTTTTTCTATAGCAGAGAGATAAAAAGATTTGAACACGACCTGCTGGGGCCTATTGACGCAAAAAAGGTTACAATAACGGTATTCTGGGAACAGAAATATAATGAAAAAAGTTATACTATAACATATATATATCCTTGGAAATGAAATGCGAGTTCCGAGTTCAAAGTTAGGATTGGGTTTATTTATATATAATGTTGATTTCTCTGTTATTATTTATGAAACGTAAAAAGCAAATTACTAAAATTATAACGCGCAAATCTTATGCGCCTCCTTTTGTATACAAAACCTTTGTAAAGTTTCGAGCAAGCCTTGCGAACAACTCAGGCTTTACACTGATCGAGATGCTTATTGCAACTGCAATTTCATCTATTATCCTTCTAATGATATACTCTGCTCATAGGTCAATATCATTTGCAATAAATGAACTAACAGGAATTGCTGATTTTTATGAAAATATAAATCTGACAATTAACAGAATCGACAGAGATATTTCCTGCTCACTTTTTTCCAGAGATAACAAAAAACTATGCTTTATCGGCGAAAGCGATATTGACTCAATAGGCCTTGGGAAACTAAATTTTGTAACTGTAGATCATAAGAAAAAATCGATACTTGCAGATCCTTCTTGGGAATACCCGATTAGTGATGTTAAAGAATTGGGATATTATCTAAAAGAAGATGAAGAAATAGATGGTGTTTTCCTCCTGATGCGAAGAGAAGAGAACCATTATGACGATGATCCCGAAACTGGCGGGGAGGAGAACCTGCTTTTAGAAAATGTAGTGGACATTCAGTTTGAATTTAAAGAAAGAAATACATGGACTCGCAGATGGGATTCAACAGATCATCACAAATTCCCAATGGCAGTACGAACAACCCTGAAGGTAAAAAATTACAGGGGTAATGACGAGGAATTTGTATTTATATCATATATAAATATTACTAAATAACATCTAAATATAGCAAACTATTTCTTTCTCTTACAAAATTATAGATAATTATAACCAAATAGATACATTAAAATGAAAAATTACAGCATAAAAGATATAATTCACTCCTTCATCAGCAGCTATAACAGAAGGAAATTAAAGCTCCGCGAAAAGGGTATATTCTCATATATGTTTAATTCATCAGGATATGTCCTGATTATAGCGCTTTTAGTTATTTCACTGCTTGTCTCAATATCAACAGAATTCTTTATTGTTGCTCAAACAAATATGAATTACTTGAGGAAATTCAGTGAAAGATTAAAGGCCTCAACTCTGGCTAAGGCAGGAGTGAATCTATCAAAATTTATTCTTCAGGCAGATAAAAGCGGAATTGCTTCAGCATTACTGGGAACTAACACAGATAAAAATATCGACAGCTATAATGACATCTGGGCAATCGATTTCCCTGTGCTCCCTCTTGAGAATGGAGACTTAGCAATAGCTATCTATGATGAAAATTCTAAGATAAATCTCAGCGTACTTGCTAATGAGGTTGTTGAACAGACCCAGTATTATGCTATAACTCAAAGATTCTTTATGAATATGGGATTCCCTATCGATATTGTTGATGCAATTATCGACTGGGTTGATGTCGATGATTCAAGACACCCCTACGGCGCAGAATCATCTGATTACTATCAATCACTTCAAAAACCATACAACGCAAAGAATAGAGCTATGGACAGTATAGATGAATTACTGCTTATAAAAGGAATAACACCTGAGATATTTTATGGATTAGGCGGCGGCACACATGGTATGGAAGAAAATCTTGTATATCACAACAGGGGAACTGAAAATAACATTATGAATATACTAGAAGAAATGGATACAGATGATATCCCGGAAGAAATTAGTAATTTAAAAGGACTCAAATCTGAAGATGAAGATACTTCAATTGAAATTGGTAAAGAAAAGAGCAGAAAACTCTCTGATTACCTCAGGGTTCACGGGCATAGATCAGACTATTTAAATGAATTAAACAAAATCAACATTAATACCGCATCTTACAGGGTACTATCTGCAATTAGTGACAATATGACTGATGAAATTGTAAATGAGTTGATCAATAGAAGAACCTCTAATCCATTTAAAAGTGTGGATGAGGTAAAAGACCTAATAGAAGATGAAAGTATAAGAAAAAATATACTAACAGTAAAATCAAAGATATTTAAAATTGTATCGATTGGATCTTTGAATAACACGTCAGTAAAGATAACAGCAATCTATTTCAGGGATAAAAAAAAGTATAGATACTGGAGTGAAGAATGATCAGTTTATCGAATTACTAAAAGATTTAAGGGCTTCTTCTTCAGAATTATAAATATCAAACATACTAGTTAACTCAACTATCTCAAAAATCTTTTTTACACTTTCATTCATATTTGATAACTTAAGTTTTCGATCATTACTCTCAACTGTTCTTAATATTGACACGAGCAACCTTATACCAGAAGAACTCATATATTCAACATCTGAAAGATCAATAAGTATATGGTATTCAGGTTCTTCCTTGATAATTGATTGAAGTCTATTCTCAACATCCACAGAAAGATGAATATCTAATCTACCATTGAGATATACTATAATGATATCTCCTTCTATTTTTGTCATAAGTTCCATCTAAACACCTTTGTAAAATGTTTAAAATAATAACTCGAAAGCAGTTTAAATCTATTAATTATTCAATTCCTTCTTTAGCATCTTTTCTTGTGATCATGAGTCCAATAACAGTAATAACCAGAATAAATAAATAAAATAATCCAAATAAAGTTAATACAAAATGCCCTAGAATAATCCCATTAGTTAATAATAAATATGAAGACATTACAGGAAAAACAATACCAGTAAAATATATAAGCCCCCTATATCGCAATGGATCGAAGAGAGGTAATATCATTGATAATCCAACAGAGAAAAGGATTGAGGCAAATCCCCTACTTAAGAAGAATAGAGGAGCAATAAAGGCTTCATATTTTATACTTTCAAACCAGTCATCAGTTATGTTAATTGAAAAAAATCTTCCAAAAACAAGAGGAGATATAAAAAAAAATATACCTGTAATTATATAAAAAACACCTGTTATGATAATAATTAACTGTAAAATATTTGTAGCTTTTGATCTCATCTATTATTGATTAATTATCCTAAATATGTATCACTCAATTTTTTGTAAATTCTTTAATAAAAAAAATTATATCGACGACTTGTATAACAAGTTTTGCAAAGCAAAATCTGGTTCATGCAAATGTTATCTGGTAAGCCATTTGTCAATTGATTCAAAACCAATATCCTTTCCTACCTTTATCATTTCTTTGTCATAGCTACACAATAATAATTTTTCATCGATTAGTTTGTTAATAATATTTGCAGTGGCTAAATGGATGCTATCCAAAGATCTGGGTCTTTTTAAATAATCATTATTTTTAATTTCCAGATTGATTTCACCATCTACCATTTTTATTGTAATATTAGACAATAGATCATTTAATTCTTTTCCTTTCAAAGAATACAATTTTTTATCTTTTTGTTTATTAACATAGTATTTATATAGATTTATACGGGATTCAATTTCTATTATAATAGAACTGAACTTAAGGTCAATACTATTCCAGATATCTATAGATGTTCCATACTTTTCATCTTCGAAAATGATTGATAAAAGAAAGCTAGTATCAATATACCCAATTTTCATGAGCGTTCAGATCTCGTTTCATTATATAAATCTTCAATATTATTAATACTATTTGTTTCACTTTTATTTTTTTTAATAAGAATATTGTTCTGAGTCGCCTTAACTATAGTTCCACTCGCTATCTGCTCAGATAAATATTTTTGTAGCATATCTGATTTAGTTTGATTTATTCTTGGAGGAATGATTTCTGCAATGACCTTATTATGATCTGTGATTAATATTTTTTCCCCGTTTTTTACTAAATTAAGGTATTGGCTTAGAGAATTTCTTAAATTTCGTATTCCTACAGTAATCATATTATAAATATAGCCATTGTAGCCACTTTAGTCAAATAAAATAATTATAACTTCTCCTATAATTCTCTAGATAACGCTTGAACTCAGCGGCTGGTTACCCAAACTTTCCGCGCCAGCGCCGCCGCACTTCTTCCAGTCCGCTGAAGTGATTTGTTATGTGCTGTAATTTTGTTCTGTTTTATATTTGATATGATTTTCTATCCCTTTGTTTCTTGATCCTACAAAACTCATTACTCTTTCTTTGTATAAGAGATATTGATCGACCTCAGAAAATGTTGGACGGGATTTAAAGCCATCAAATGGCAAATAGAATTTAATATTTTCATTTTCATCAATCAGATCTTCCAACAAAAAGAAATGAATATATCCTTCAAAATTGACAAACAAATCGAAAAATTCTTTATACCTCAACAAGGTTAGATAAAGAGGACTTTCCTGCCCAAGATAAAAAAGACGAATGCACTCTAATGTTAAGTCAAACCTGTCATCCATTAAACTATTTACTCCACGGGCTTGATTGATTGTATGTTTTCCATCAATTCTGTTATTTGGAAAGACAATATAGGCTCCTATTGTAGAACCCGTATCGAAAAGTTCATTTACTTCATCTGGAATTTGTTCTGTGAGCCACTGTTTACGTTTATGATTTTTATAGGAGTGTGTTATGGCATCACTGCGCAAAAAGAATTCGCCAAGTTCTGATCTGTGATACAAATAGGCACTATTTTTATTATCACATAGTTCAAAAACAGCACCACTGGGTAGCGACTTGCTCCACAAGATTTTATGATATTCACGGAGCGTTGGACTGGTACTGTCAGGATCACCGCCATTTGCATCGGAGAAAACATTAAAAGTAGTGTCAATTTTCATTCTATTTATATCGTAATCCGTTGTTTTTTCTGCACATTAGTTTTCGCACATAACTAGAAGTTACATAGAATCTTCTGTTGTAAAACAGGATATATATTGCCTATTCTATAACTTCATCCTCTTTTATAATTGCTTTATCTTCTTTTTTTATTACTGCTTCTTCCTTATTTTTCTTTATTATTGGTATCTTTAATAACATATCCGGCCATATTAGATCAGGATTATATATCTTGTCTTTGTTAGCGTTATAGATACTCTTCCATAGCAACGGTTTTTTATAATACCTTTCGGCAATCCTCCATAAGCAATCCCTTCTTGCCGGATTATATTTGACTTTATATATATAATAATCTTCTGTCCCTTTTAAATGTTTATCCTGTTCAATCTCAACTTGTTTCTTTGTCTTTACTACATCCTCTTTCTTAGCAATTGTCACATCCTTTACTTCTTCAATTTCCACTTTTTTTGTGTTTATAACGATGTAAGATAATCTCTTTGATTCTATAGATGCCGAAATTGCATCTTTATAATTAGATTCTGAAAAATTAGATTTAGCAAGAGCAAGGGATTCCTTAGCCCCATCTAATTCATCTACAGCAATCTCTGCGCCCTCGGAATTTACTGCATCCTCATAAAAAACCTCTGCGTTAGATATATCCTCCTTTGTTGTTTCCTTTAAAGAGATAATATATGCATCATCTGCATTAGTCTTAGCAATTTCAAGAGCGGTAAATCCCTCCTTTAATTTCAAGTTCTGAAGAGAATTTTCTACAATTTCTATATTTTCAAGGGCAGTCATAATTTCAGAATTGGCATGAGTTTGTGAATTATATTTTTCAGCTTCTGACAATGTATATTTAACTTCGCTAATTCCATCCTCAAGAAGTCCCTTTTTCCCAAGAGCAATCTCTCTTGAACGATTCGCTTCGCTTAACGATTCAAGAGCCTTTGTGTAGGAATCATAAAATTTTTGGGAATCATACATCCCTTTTGCTTCTAACAGTAGATTTTCAGCATTCTTATATTCACTTTCTGATAGCGCTTCAGCATAAGACTCCTCTGCTTCAGTTAAAGCATCTTCAGCCGATTTTATAGTATCAGATGCCAAAAGGGGTACAGCTTTATTATATGCATCAACTGCCTTTTTTTCAGAATCAATTGCAGATTTCTTAGCCTGGTCAAGTTTATCTGCTTTTATCTGATCATGACACTCAAGCAATTTCTTTTTAGCCTCTTCAATCTCATCAGGCGCATACTTTTGAGCTTTAACAGAATTTGCTCTGGATATACTGAGCCTTGCCAAGGACATCTCCTTGATAGGTATCTTTTCACCACAAGAAAGAGAAAAAACGATAATAAAAGCAATAATTATCTTAAAATTATTCTTTACACAATTCATATCAAAATCCTCCTGATTATTAATTTATGTAAGAAAGATAATATTTTGTAAATTTGGCATGAGATATTTGGATAAATGATACAGATTTAACAGGATATTCGATCTTCGTTCTATATTTACTGCATATTTATAAATATCAAAAAAAAATAAGTCAATTATATTTCTTAAATTTCATGCAGTTAAATATCTGTATCTTTTAAAAGGCGTGAAGAATTATTTCGAAAACAATGATATTATTGATATAAGATAACTGATCTGATATAAAAAAAGTAAGTTATTTTTTTAATCTATTAAAACTATTCAACCCTCTATTAAAGTCCTCAATAGCTTCATCTTCAGAATCGAATATATCAAAAAATGATGTAAGCTTTGTTAATTCAAAGACCTTCTTTACCGATGCAAATACATTTATAATCTTTAATCCACCCTGATATTTCTTTAAATTAGATAAACTCGAGATTAAAGCTCCAATCCCTGAAGAATCAATATATGACACCTTAGCCAGATCAATAATAACGTAATAATTTTGCTCCTCAATAAGCTTATTAATTATATCTTTTATTTCAGGTGCATTATATAGGTCTATTTCCCCAATTATATTTAAAATAACAATATTTCCTTTTGTTCTCTTAGTAATATCCATTCAAATATACTCCTTAACAATATAATTAAAAGGGGAATATAACATAGTACAACCTTGGGCTATATTTAAATTTAATAAAGATTTATCTCCAATAAAACTGTATATATTGAGTTTAAAGAAGTCAGGGATCAAAGATCAGTTGTCAGGAGATAAATAATTCTGATTGCTGAATGCTAAACACTATACTGACTTCTGGATAAACTCTTCTAATTCCATAGTCGTTGATCTGGAATACTATATTTGACCAAAAAATGCACAATAAAATAAATTTTCGTAGAGGAATTATATATATATGTTTAGAATAAATATATTATGCACAATTGTCAATATTAATTGTAATTAAATTATAAAAAGTATACTACCTTAATAATTAAAATGTTAAATAAAATAATCAACTATTTTTTTTATTTTATTTTAGTTGTGATATAAAAGCTCTAGCTGAATTAAGAAACTTTCTCTCCACTTATTTAGGTAAAAGTCAACATTTACTTATATTTATAAAGTGTAAGTAGTTCCTGTATATACAATATTATTAGCTGTAAATATATTTCCAAATAAGATTATGCGGAAAAATGATCATCTTCCCTATAAACTACTCTCCATTTATTATAAAGTTCAGAGAAAGTGTCTCCTCTAATACTCTCCTGAATATTATTCATAAAACTTCTCATAAAAAAAAGATTATGATAGGAATTATATATAAGTGATGATATCTCCCCCATTCTGAAAATATGTCTAAGATAAGCTCTTGTATAATTTCTACAAACGTAACAGTTGCATTTCTCATCAAGTGGAGAAAAATCTTCTGCAAATCTGTTCGCTTTAATATTGATTCTACCAGTTGAAGTATAAAGAGTGCCATTCCTAGCAATCCTGGTCGGCATTACACAGTCAAACATATCCACTCCATGTTTTACCGCATCTAAAATCTCCATAGGGCTACCTACACCCATCATATATCTGGGTTTATCTTCCGGCATCAACTCAAGTACAAGCTCTGTTATCTCTCTATAAAGCTCTTTGGGCTCGCCTACAGATAATCCTCCAATAGCAAATCCTGAAAAATCAAGGTCTACCAATCTTTCTGCGCAATCTCTCCTTAATTTTTCAAAAACACCACCTTGAATAATAGCAAAAAGCGCCTGTTTTTCAGTGTCGAATCCCTGTTTCCAATATTCATTAGAGGTAATTGCCCAGTTAAGTGTCCTTTCCACTGCTTCTTTAGCATTCTCAAATGTTATTGGATAATCACAGCACTGATCAAGAACCATCATAATGTCAGAGCCAATAATCCTCTGGATATCGAGTGTCTTTTCAGGTGAAAATAGATGCTTTGATCCATCAAGATAGGATCGAAATTCCACTCCATTATCTAGTACTTTACAAAGATTTGAAAGCGAAAAAACCTGAAAACCACCGGAATCGGTAAGCATAGGTCTTTTATAATTTATGAAGTTATGCACTCCACCTGCTTTTTCCAGTATTTCCAATCCAGGACGAATATAAAGATGATAGGTATTTGATAGGATAATATCAAAACCTATCTCATCAATATCCCGATTTGTCAATGCTCTAATTGCACCTCTGGTTGCAACTGGCATAAAGACCGGGGTTGATATAATTCCTCTTGAGGTTGTAATCTCTCCCAACCTTGAATTACTTTTTTTATCCTTATAGATTATTCTGAAATGCAAATTTATATACTCTTAAATATCCAACCTCAAACCAAATTGAGCATTGACATCGTTTGAATTCCGCAAATTTACCATAGTTTCAAAATTTATTTTTAGAATAAAGAGGTTTATCTCTAGTCCTACAACATAAGTCGGCATTAAAGGATATGGCCGGTATTCATTTTCTGTTTTAAAGTCAAGAGACCCAACAAGACCATCAGGAGCTACAATAAGAAATTCCTCGTCATCCGAAGTTAATTCACCATATCCATTAAATTTAATACTGAAAGATGCTATATTACAAGTCAAACCAAATCCTGAATAAAAACTGAAGAAATATAAAATATCTAAATATCCAAGAACCTGAGCAGTTAAAGAAAAAATTGACCATTCGATTACAGCATCGTAATCCCCCTCAAATTGAACATTAAGACTTTTATCAACAATAGTAGTTGATAAATCAATATCCTCGAAAGTATAATCATATTCACCTACAACACTTACATCACCATACATGAAATCAGCTCCAATACTAAAGTTAATTCCACCAAATTTTAAGATAAAAGGAAGCAACTCCTTCTTACTAATATAATTGTACCGAAGCTTCCCGCCAATAGAATATACCTTAAAATCCGAAAGGGTCGCAATATCATATTCTAGACCAGGGTCCTTAACTGTCTTATCAAAATAAAAAAACTTTGCTAAAACATCCATACCTCCCCCTAATCCAAGTCCAAAATGAACAACCGGATTTAAAAATACACATGGGAAACTGCCATTATCATTAGCAGGATCATCATCATTAAAATACTCCATATTAGCGCAACCAGCGCCTATAGATATCCCAAGTTCAAAATGGGGGAAAGGACCAAGATACGACTTGCCTATAGGATAACCTGTAATATTTGATAGGGCAAATGCCTCGGCTACTATAGGGCCATTAAGATCAGCAATATCCTGAACCTGGGACTGCACTTCATCTGTATCAATTGTTTCTATAATTGGCAAAGTATCAACTGTAATTGCTGTCTTAGAATATACAACCTGAAGAAAAAGAATATACAGATTTAAAATTATTAAAATGAAGATTATCCCTAACTTAGTCAAGATATCTTCATATTTTGAATTCTGATACATAAATAACTATCCCTTCAGCCCTTGCAGTTTGCAGTTAACAAGATATGTGTCCCCTGTGCAAAAGTGTTCAAGTGGAATTCTATAATCGATACTAGAATGAACAGTTGTAGGTTTTTGCCTTTCCATTTTTATCCTGTATTGTATTATACTCACAAAAATAATAGTTGAATCCATGAGCGCAGGATAAAACCTGTACTTAAAATTATGAAAACAAACTTAAAAACCAATAAGATATAAAACCGCAGGTTTTAGCCTGCGATTCTCTTACTTCTTGGATCCTTGGCTAAGAAGCAAATAATTATAGATATAGTAAAAATTAAATATTGAAAAAACGATCGTAACTTCAATGCATTCAAATCTGTTAATTATAATTATAACTAATTATTTTATAAATTCAAACTGTTTTCATAAAATGGTAGGATTTTTTACTGTGGAATCTTACAGAAGTAACTATAGCAAGTAGGGGGATTCGTAAACCAGAAGGATTAAATTAATAACAACTTTCATGAAAATTCATTCCTGCAACATATTGTATTGTTATGGAAAATACTATATACCAAGACCACCTTGTTACTGTTAATTATAGCAGAAAAGACAAAACTAATTAAATTATAAAGTATATACTAAAATCAACAATATATATAACTATTGTGCAACAGCCTCTTCATCTTTCAACTTATCCTCTCCAGAAGGATTGTCACTTGCTAATCCTCTTATTAGACCAGTTTCCTTTTTTATCTTATCTTCAATCTCTGCTGCAACCTCAGGATGTTCAACTAAAAATTTCTTTGAATTCTCTCTGCCCTGTCCCATTCTTTCTTCACCATAGGAATACCATGTGCCGGCTTTATTTATTATCCCATATTTAGTTCCAAGGTCAAGAATACCACCTTGAACCGATATCCCTGAATTATACATTACATCAAACTCTGCCTGCCTAAAAGGAGGCGCAACCTTATTTTTTACGACCTTGACCCTTACTCTGTTTCCAATAGGTTCATCTCCAGATTTCAAGGTCTCTATCCTCCTGATATCAAGACGCACAGAAGAGTAAAACTTTAACGCATTACCTCCAGTAGTTGTTTCAGGAGATCCAAACATTACACCGATCTTATATCTTATCTGATTTATAAATATGAGACTGGTCTTTGTCTTTGAAATAATTGCAGTTAGCTTTCTTAAGGCCTGACTCATTAGTCTTGCCTGAAGCCCCATATGAGCATCTCCCATCTCTCCATCGATCTCAGCTTTTGGTACAAGTGCAGCTACAGAGTCAATCACTATAACATCAATAGCGCTTGAACGCACTAATGCCTCAGTAATTTCCAAAGCCTCCTCACCTGTGCTGGGCTGTGAAATTAAAAGATTTTCAGTGTCTACTCCCAGTTTAGAGGCGTAAAAGGGGTCTACAGCATGCTCTGCATCTACAAAGGCCGCAATCCCGCCCATCTTTTGAGCCTGTGCAGCAATATGTAACGTCAATGTTGTTTTTCCTGACGATTCAGGGCCATAAATTTCAGTTACTCTACCCCTGGGTATCCCACCAATGCCAAGAGCCACATCCAATTCAAGCGATCCAGTAGGTATAACTTCAACATCCATCCTAGCTGAATCATCTCCCAATCTCATAATTGAGCCCTTCCCAAATTGCTTCTCAATCTGACCTAAAGCATTCTCAAGGGCCTGATTCCTTTGGTTCGATTCCTTCATTTCTGCCATTTAGCGCTCCATTATCCAATATATCGTGCAGCAGAAAATCGATTGAATTCCTGATACACTGAATATAATACATATTGTAATAATAAAAAATTATGTCAACTAATTAGTAAAATTTGTAGTCTGCTAGATCAAAAAGGATGGTTAAAATCTGTGATGAACGAGGTATTGAACCAATCTCTATATCATTCAGGCATTCTCAGGAATAACAGTTTTTGATTATTGAATTATCCCACAGTTTTCAATCATACCCAGTTCACAAATTATTTATAGATATAGGCTCTGTCAATAAATTTACTATACATTACAGTGGATGTTTATAATAAAAATGTAGAGATATACTGTTTAAACCTAAATACTATATAAGTGTATCTCGTAATAACACAACTTATTATTATAAAAAAGTAACTACTCAGCTATCTCTTAACTGCTTGAATATTTTGAATTTTTATAAAAGTGTTAGAAAAGGAGATAAAGAGATGGAACAGATTGAGGAAATTATAAAACACTTTTATTATCTCCATAACTCAATAATCTCCACATCCCCTTTTTTTACACCTCATTATAAATATAGCTGAGCAGTCGCTAAAAAAGAAGAAAAAGATTCCTCTCCCTAAGAGGAAGAGGAAAAGATGAAATTTAATCATTTTGCAAGTAAATTAAATATCTAAGTTGAAATATATTATACTCCAACCTCAATCATTTCTTTTCTGCCATTCTGCTTCTTCATATATTCCAGTTTATTTAATGCATCTACAAAAGCCAGAATACCAGCAACCGATACATCCACATTAACACCATTGCCAAACACCTTTAATTCTTCTTCATTATAATTATCAATTACTGTAACAGTCACCTCACATAATGCATCAGATCCCCCTGTAATTGCTACAAGGTTAAAGGACTGCAGCTTAGCATTAGTACCTGTAATCATCTTTACAGCATTTATACCGGCATCTACACCACCGTTTCCATGAGCAACTTCAAAGATTTCTTGATCATCATCGAGTCTATCATTAATCGTAACCATACTCATTGGAGGAGAAACCATACCTGTTGATATCTGAACATTCGATACAGAAAATCTTCCCTTCTCTTTAAATAATGACTCCCAAATCAGCACCTCTAAATCCTCATCATAAATCTCTTTCTTCTTATCAGCCAAATCCTTGAAATATTTAAAAAACTCCGCAAGCTCTTCTTCACCTAAATCATAACCAAGTGTCTTTAATCTGTCGATTATTGCATGTCTACCTGAATGTTTTCCTAATACAAGCATTGACTTTACAATACCAACATCCTGAGGCTTCATTATCTCATATGTAAGCGCTTTCTTCAGTACTCCATCCTGATGTATACCAGACTCATGAGCAAAGGCATTCTCTCCTACAATAGCCTTATTAGGTTGAACTGATATACCAGTAATATGTGACAAAAGTTTACTAGTTGCCATTATCTGACTTGTATTAACATCAGAATATACATTCAAAATATCACTTCTCGTCTTAATTGCCATTACAATCTCCTCAAGGGAAGCATTTCCAGCTCTTTCACCTATTCCGTTTACTGCACATTCCACCTGTCTGGCTCCGGCTTGGATTGCAGAAATAGAATTTGCTACAGCAAGTCCAAGATCGTTATGACAATGAACTGATAAGACTGCTCTGTCAATATTCTTTACACTGTCAAAAATATACCTTATCAGATCATAAAATTCTGTTGGAACTGTATAACCAACTGTATCTGGGATATTCACAGTTGTAGCTCCAGCTTCAATAACAGTCTCAACCATCTCAATCAGATAGTCCTTGCCTGTCCTTGTTGCATCCATTGGCGAGAACTCAATATTAGATGTATAAGACTTAGCTCTTTCAACAGCCTTTACAGCCATATCTAACACCTGATTTTTATCTTTATTAAGTTGATGAATTAAATGTATATCAGAACTTGAAATAAAAATATGTAATCTTGGATTATCAGCTCCTTTTATTGCTTCCCAGGCAACATCAACATCCTCAAAATCTGGCCTTGCAAGTCCGGCTATCTCAACACCTTTGATCGATTTAGCAATCTTTTCAACCGCATCAAAGTCTCCTTTAGATGATATAGGAAACCCTGCTTCAATTATATCAACGCCAAGTTTAACAAGTTGAATGGCGAAGTGAAGCTTCTCATCTATATTCATACTAAATCCAGGAGATTGCTCTCCATCCCTTAAAGTTGTATCAAAAATCATTATTTTGTTGCTTTCTTTCATTATAAATCTCCATCATTTTTATCATTTTTGTCTCGTTTTAACATCAGTAAATAGTATCTATACTCATCCTTATAAAAAAAGGATAAATATCTATTTATATATTATAAAATAAGCCTTCCATAGCTCATTTTGCCGCTAATTGAATAGTTCAACAAATTACATCCATATAATTTATCGAAATTCTGTTGCAGTAAAATAGGAATAATCTTTTAGTCCCAGAAGGAAAAATTGTTTAGCATACATGGGAAAACCATTTCCCAACACCTCCGAATATAAAAAAATACTAATAGGATAAACCTCAAGAGCTAAAGGAATTAAAGGTTAAACGAAAATCCAATAATCTACAAAAAGATGAATGGTACTTTGGCTATACTGCTATTTCCTTTACCATTACTTGAGTCAAGCATCATAATTAACTCAAAAATCAATGTACAAAAAAAGCCGTCACAGACGATTCTGTGACGGCTTTTTAATAATCTTATTGTATAATGACATCACGAATCCATGAACGTGGTTTTCTCCAAGTTTAGTAGTAGTGATAATAGGAATAAAGCCAATGTGATGTTAATATTTCTTGATGTCATTTTTTCCTTTGATCTAAAAATAATTATATAACTGTAAATATGTCAATATAATTATAATTA
>JAXHTB010000450.1:0-2912 GCA_034190185.1 Spirochaetota bacterium
TTGCGCATTTTTCAAGATCATTTAAGCAGGCCACTCGTATCCCTAAGCTGGGATATGCATATGGCAGGCAGGGATCAGTATGACCAACTACAGATAGATTGTATTGATTTATTAATTCACTAACCCTTACAATATCAATATTCATAGCATCAGGGCCTTCTATAGTAAGATCCAAAAAATCAAAACCTGCCTCTCCAATTTCAATAATCTCATTATATATAGAAGATGATGGATTATTCATAATTCCAATTTTCATAGCTGATCTTCTCCTATTTTTTTTACTTCAATAACATCTAGTGCTATGTAAGTCAAGATACTTATCTTATAAATAATAGGTAACAAAAATGTCTTGTAAACTCATAAATATTTTGATATTAGATCACAATCTTTCATTAAACCATCCTGATATAATTAATAAATTTCTCAACCTGACTGACTTTTTAGAAACATTTTGAGGGAAACTATTTGTAAATGCTTGAAAAGTCAGTGAGATTAAGTTATTTATTGATTTTTTAATTTCTTTTTTAACAATGTAAAGATTTATTAAATGAGATGGAGGTACTTAATTGGACAATATTTCACAAATTGGAATTGTTGTATTCGGATGTTCAGCTATATGGCTTGTGGGTAGAAAGGAGCATTGGAGTAGATGGGGTTATATAATAGGGCTTATAAGCCAGCCCTTTTGGTTTTACACATCTATAAAGTCTCAGCAATGGGGAATTGTATTAGTATCATGTTGGTATACCTATGCATGGTGTCAGGGATTATGGAATTATTGGATAAAAGCATATAAATAAACTGATAAAATTTTATTTAATGAATAATAATCTTTTTATCATCATTGTTTATAAATATTTAAATAACAATAATATTATATCAAAATTTTTATTTATAGTTTTTATTGAGTATTTTCAATCAGGCGATTTAGTATTAAACCGTAGAAGCTATAATCCCCGGATTGATAATGCCAACCCAGATGCGAAAAACACTTTGAACAGATTGCATAGATCCAACTAAATCCAGGGAACCAGGTATACTCCATTGTTGGTTTGCCAACATTTTTACAGCCTTTTGCTTGGATGAAACATCCTAATGTGTACATATAACCTTCAGGATTTTTATAAGTATGCATATGCTTTCCATTTATTATTATGCCTTTATCATGTGAAGTAATAATATGCATACATAATTTGCAAATAATAGAATCTTCCCTTTTGCTCTCCTTATCACTTATATGGTTCAATTGCGGGTCTATTGTTTCGATATCAAATCCTATCGGTTTTTTAAAAGACCATTTTAAACAAACTAACGTATTGAATGATTCTCTATTATTTTGACTCTCGATCATCAAACACCCTATGTTTGTATAATAATTATCAGAATAATTGCCAAACCTATAGTCTACTTCACTAGGTTTTTCCTAGCAAATGGACAACTAAATAATAAGGAATAATTATTCCAATATTTATTGTTTTGTAAAACGCTTATATTTACTAATCATCCGATCTGCTCTACCTCTTTTTAAGCGGCATTCCTCTACTCTTTGAGCATTACAAAAAATCTTAATAAGTATAACTCCAGAAAAAAATCCACCGATGTGCGCCCAAAAAGCCACTCCTCCCATTCCAGAGCTGAAGATACCACCAAGCAGTTGAAGCAGGAACCAGTAACCAAGCATAAAAAAAGCTGGCACAACAATCCTTGTTAAGAAAAAACCGAAGAAGACAAGCATATGAACAGGAGCCCTGGGAAACATAATAGCATAAGCTCCCATAACTCCTCCAATAGCGCCAGATGCACCTACCATAGGAATCGGGCTAGCAGGGTTTGCTGCAATCTGAGCAGCAGCAGCGCATAATCCGCAGAAAATGTAAAAAATAATAAATTTTACAGGTCCTAATAAATCTTCAATATTATCGCCAAAAATTCCAAGAAACCACATATTCCCTATAAGATGAAGCCACCCACCGTGCATAAACATTGAGCTGATTGGAGTCAACCAATCTGGATTGCCGTCAAGTATATATGTAAAACCTTTACCCAATGGAATCTGAGTGCCGGATTTAACCAGTCCCAGCAAATCACCAGGGATCAATCCGAACTGAGTTATCGATTTCATTAGACCTGGATGAGTGCCTAACTTTTGGATAAATATCCATGACAAAATATTGAGAGCTATAATGAGGTATGTAATTAACGATCTATGAAAAGTAGGATTTTCATCCTTAAGTGGAAACATGTTCTATTATCTCTCCTTATTAAATATTGCTTAGATATTGAGTTATTAAAATAACAATTCAAAGGTATATAGCTATTTCACTACTTCATACCCCAATTTTATCCATTCTTTTATCCCTGTGCGTAAATTATAAATCTTCATAAATCCATGTTTAATAAGAATCTCTGCAGCAACGGTGCTACGGTTGCCAGATCTGCAGTAAATGAAAATATTTTTATTCTTATATTCTGCTATTTCGGATACTCTATTTTCAAGCTGGGAAAGAGGTATAAGTTTTGCATTTTTTAAGTGACTGCTGTAGAATTCATTTGGAGTTCTTACATCTATTATCAAAGGATTCAATTTTTCAATAATCTTTTTTGCCTGTTTTGCATTTACTTCTATATACTTTTCATCTCCCTTTGATTCATATTGCATCACAGTTATCTGTCCAAATTGAGCGCCATCTCCTGTTGGACATTTGCCGTTACAAAAAATCGGGAAAACTCCGATATTCTTTGCTTTAAATTCAACCTCAAGTCTCTTTCCCACAATTCCATGCTTTGAAATATTATATTCTGGAATATGAATTGAATATGAATAATTAATTTTTGGGATAACAAGTTTAATCCTTTCGCCACGGTATACATAAATATTCCCTGGAGGTGAATCTGTAGATAACTGAATAACT
>JAXHTB010000451.1:0-2887 GCA_034190185.1 Spirochaetota bacterium
CTATACCGATCTCTAATAACTAATTATGTGTTAATATCTTTAATATCATAATAAAATATTTAATAAATAATTCAACGATTGGAGATTTCAATATAATTCTAAAAAATATTGCGTAGTGTTTTGATAATAAGAATCAAAATTAATATATAATTATGGTGTGTTATAATGATTCAAATAAAGTTAGCAGAAACAATTGATAATAATATTTTGATAATTGAAATTGAAGGCGCTTTAAATAGTGATACAAGTCTCAATTTTGAGAAATATATAGATCAATTATGTGAAAAGAATGATTATATCATAATTGATGCTAAGAATTTAGAGTATATAAGCTCTGAAGGTATTGGAGTGATTCTATATATTCAGAAAAAGATAGTGGCAAAGAACGGTTTTCTTGTAATTTACAATATCTCACAGGAGATACTAACTCTCTTTAAACTACTAGGATTTAATAATATCCTTACAATCGCAGTTAACAGAGATGAAGCAATTCAGATTATGAATAAACAGCTTGACAAGGGAGATCATTCCGAAAATATTCATACTAAAAGAACTTTACAGGATAAAAGTAGTGTGAAACTGACCTCAATTGAACAAGTAGCTTTAGAGGATGAAGCTGATGAGGACCGATACTTTAGGCCCAATGAAGAAATTGAATTTAAAAATCCACTAATAATTGAATGTGCAAATTGCAAAGGACTTATCAGGGTTAAAAAAGATGGTAATTATATCTGCCCTGACTGTAAAGCAGAGTTTTCTGTTAAAAAAGATCAAACTATACAATTTAATTAGAGAAGTGATATGTTCCCAATAATATTTCAGTACAAATTTATTACGATCGGCGGGTATGGAGTAATGCTTGGCCTTGGATTCTATATGGCCCTTCTTTTATTCGAAAGAGAATTAAAAATAAGGAAAATTAATCCTGAACTCGCATACAAAATTTTACTTGCGGCAATTCCAAGCGGAATTATTGGAGCTAAGATATCTCATATCCTGGAACACCTTGACGCATTCCTTATGTCTCCATGGGATATGATATTCTCAGGCTCTGGACTATCTGTATTGGGCGGTTATATACTAGCTACACTAACATCTATTATAGTAATAAAAAAGAGTAACGAGAAAGTATTGAAAGTATTTGATGCATGCTCTCCTTCTTTGGCTCTTGGGTATTGCTTTGGACGTTTTGGTTGCCATGTGGCAGGTGATGGTTGTTATGGTATTAGCACTACATCTTTTCTTGGGACAGCTTATCCTAATGGCATTGTGCCAACTACTATGACGGTCATTCCAACTCCGCTTTTCGAAGTCTTCTTTTCATTTTTCACTGTTGGAGTCTTACTAAAATTGAGGAAAAAAGATTTTTCTGATGGAAAACTCTTTTCAATTTTTTTAATTTTTAGCGGCATTCCTAGACTGATTGTTGAATTTATCAGACGAAATCCTGAAATGATTTTCAATCTCACTCAAGCACAAGTTTTAGCAATATTATTCATTTTACTAGGTATTGCAGGTTGGATATATTCAGATAAAAAACTTGCAAATATTTAAAATGTAATATTTGATATAGACATGTATTAAATATCATAGTGAACTGTTTCCAATATCAGCAGATTAAGTTCTGGAATAGTACTATAATAGAATATCGTAAACTCAGAAATAACTCCGATGAATTGTATGAAAATTATAAAATTTTTGTGAAAAATTGATCACCAGCCGATAATATTAACAGCATTTTTATCAATATATATAATCAAGAAAACTAACAATTTGCAAGCATCCTAATTCTCCTTAATTATTGTAAAGCTTGCTATATTATTATGTTTACAATCCGGAGCAAAATAGATGAAGAAATTACTTATTATAATTATATTGTTAACAGCAATTAGTACCAATATTCGTCCGCAGGAAAATAAGGCAAAAGTGGATAATAAAAAAAGTATTTTGCAAGCTGAAGGATTTGGTGAATTGAAATGGGGAGCTAAGATTAGTACTGCTAAGGATAAAGTAATTGGAAAAATCGTCTATTTTGATGAAAGCAAATCAATTATTACAAAAGATGGAGATATCGAGTATAAATACGGCTTCTTTTTCATCGATCCTGCTATAACACAAACTGAAGAGGCTATGAGTAATAAAGCTGAAAGCAATGAAGAAAAGAAGAAGGTAGAGGAAATGAGCAGCGATATCTCTGAAGCAAGACTATACTATGTGTCAACACAGTTTCCCTATCTTCTAATGCAGGATGTAAAGAGAAAAATTGAGAAAAAATACGGCCCACCAACAGGAGAAGACATAAAGGATAATCGGGGAGCAATTATCTGGGAATCTGAGATAACAACAATTATAATGTGGATCGATAAATACGAAAATAATCCCTATTGTAAGAAAATTAACTATATCAGCAAAGAAATAGCTGTGGAGATCAATAAATATCAGAAGTTGATCTTTAATAAGAAGGAAATTGAGATATTAAAGAATTTATCTGTATAGAAATTCATCACAAGTTCAAAATTTTTGGATATTCCTGTGTAAACCTGCCACCTGAGAATCAATTGAAATAGGAAATCTCAATGTTGGAAAAGTGGCAGGATAAATCAGGAATGGGTGGCAGTTTTAACAGGAATACGCATTTTTTTTTCAAGTTGATGAGTTATATATATATTTTTTTGTAATAGTTAAGATAATATCTAATAATCAGATGCTGTTATTCCTGCACCCGCCGGAATAACATAGGATTTCTCCTGTTCTGCTTTTCCCATCTATTTTTGCCACACTCTCTTCATTTATAACGATTTCAGTCTTCATAAAAATAACACTATAGCATCACTTTTTCAGTCAAATAATTTTGTCTATAAATCTTCATCTTCAGTAAAGTACCAGC
>JAXHTB010000452.1:0-2882 GCA_034190185.1 Spirochaetota bacterium
TTTATTGAAGAGCAGGCTCAGGTATTTGAAGATTTAAAGGATTATCTTATTGAGAAATGGTCGGAAAACAGAGAAGCCCCGGATGATTTCGAAAATTAGTTTCTCTGGGAATTTTGAAAATATGAAGATACTATTGTGTTATTTACATAATAGTAGTCAGAATAATAAGTTCAGGGAAAAGGCAATAAAATGGAAGCTTTAGAATCAATATTTATATGGATAGAAAAAAATGATAATTTTTATTATCGTGCTATAATAGTAATATTTATTATATTATCAACGTATTTCATAAAAAGGTTATCCTCAAGATTTATAGTTAAATATTTTGAAAATACAAAGAATAAAATAAAGATTGATCCAACTCAATTCACTCTATTGAAAAACGCATCATCAGCCTTGATCTATATTGCAGGGATTGGATTGGCAATCTACTTTATCCCTTCATTAAGGGCGATGGCAGTCTCGCTATTTGCCGGCGCAGGAGTTATGGCTCTTATTATTGGCTTCGCTTCTCAGAAAGCCTTTTCAAATATAATAAGCGGAATCTTTATTGCTATTTTTCATCCCTTTAGAGTTGGAGATATTATTAAATTTTCCGACAAGATTGGCGTTGTTGAAGATATCAACCTTCGCCATACTGTTATTCGAAATTTCGAAAATAAAAGGTACATTATACCCAATTCAATAATAAGCGATGAGACAATTGAGAACTTCAACATAAACGACGAAAGGACATGCAGACATGTTGAACTTGGTATTAGTTATGATTCTGATATTAACAAAGCAATTGAGATAATAGAGCAAGAAGCATTGAACCACCCGTTGTGTATTGATGCAAGAACACCGGATGAAATTAAAGCAGGTGATCCGAAGGTTGCTGTCAGGGTTATTGGCTTTGGAGATTCGTCTGTCAATCTAAGAGCATGGGTATGGGCAAAGAGTCCAACTGAAGCTTTTCGTATGGGATGTGATCTTAATAAAAGTATAAAAGAATCTTTTGATAGGGATGGAATTGAGATTCCATTTCCTTATAGAACTATTGTTTTTAAAAAGGATATGGAGAAGGGGGAGTAATTTAATTAAAATATTATCTTAATTAAATGTTACTTTTTCTTCATAATCTGCCTTCCAAATATTTCAAAAAAACTTCTTTTAAAAATAAAGCCATTATAACATGAACGAACATCCTCAATAGTAATAAATGCCTCAGGTTCAATAGTTCTTACAACCTTAAGAATACTTTCAACATCTCTTTTATGAACCACAGTAAAAATAATATTAGCCTCTCCTTTCATACCAAAGCCTTTTATGCTAGTAAAACTAAATCCCTCTTCGCATAATGTCATTGAAAGTGCTGACATCTTCTCACTTGTGATAATTCTTAAACTTTGATATCCAATTGCCAGTTTCTCCTCAATCAGCATTCCAATGTAGTTGCCCGTAGCAAACCCGCCTGCATATATTAAATAACTATAAATATCATTAAGATTATGGAAGACTTTATTTATAGCGGAAAGCCAGATCAGTATTTCAATAAATCCAAGAATAGGCGCAAGATATTTATATCCTCGCGCGATTAATATTATTCTCACTGTTCCAATAGATACGTCTAATATTCTTGCAAAGAATATAAATAGCATTGTATAAATTTCTGAATTCATAGATTTAGTTGATTACAATTAAATTAATATAGACCAAATGCCATAATCGGAATACCTGGAAATGAGACTGAGGAGTCAGCATGCCCCAAAACAATACCATTATTTAAGGCTGTTATTGATTCCTGAAGTTTTCCAAAAGAGTTATATACTCTGGCAATTGGCTGGCCTGCTTTCACTATATCTCCAGGGCGGACAAGGAATCTAATTATACCGCTGCTTGAACTTAGCGGATCATCCGAATATATGAGTATTTTTTTTTGCATCCTTTTGGTATGGCATATTCAAATAATTCATCCTCAGCCTGTACCATTCCTAAATATGATAATATATTCCAGATAGATTTGACTCCGTATTGAATATTCTTTTCATTTACAATGAACGATTCACCTAATTCAAATGTAAGGGCAGGGATATCATTTTGCAACAAACAATAAGATAGTGTTGTTTCTATAGTATCAGAATCACATACAACAGGAAATCCTGATCTCTGGCTGATATCTTTAATCTTTTGATATACAGCATTATTTTTCACCTTTTTTTTGGGTTCTATTAAAACATATGGTATTGATTTAATCCAATCGTTATGCAGGTCAAATACAACAGATGGTTTATCTTGAATTATTGTAGTGAATATCTTATTTGCTATTCTCTGGGCTAATGATCCGTTTTGATTTCCAGGGAAGGATCTGTTTAGATCCTCTTTTGTAAGGGTTATATTTCTGGAAGACATCTCAAATCCCAGGGGATTCATTAATGGGAAAGCTGAAATCGAACCTTTTATAAGGGAATTCCTTCGAAGTTTTTTAAAAATTTCGTGTATAACAACAATACCACCGACCTCGTCACCATGCCCGCATGCTGTAAGCCATACCTTCGGGCCTGGGATATTGCTCTCAATCATCATAAAAGGTATACGCTTAGTAAATAGATCTGATCCGGTTATAATTTTGATAAATGAAAAGTATATTTTATGTGATTGATTCCTCATTTCGTTATTTAATTTAGGATCTATTCTCTATTTACTTACGGGGTGATTGAATCCCGACTCTCAGCTCAGTTGAACGAAGAATAGAAGCCAGCATCTCAGAGTATGAGATTCCAGATATTTTTGCCATTTTCGCAAGGTGGCCATCCCAGCACCATCCGGGATTGGGATTTACTTCAAGAATTTTAGGATTTCCCTCATCATCAAGCCTCCAGTCAAAACGGCAGTAATCCCTG
>JAXHTB010000453.1:0-2880 GCA_034190185.1 Spirochaetota bacterium
CAAGGATCTCAAAGGTGACGTCTTATCTATTTATCGTTGATTGAACAATAAATAGAGATAGGATAGCCTTTTAAAATAAATATGATATATTTTACTTACTTTTATGTTGCACTACCTTTTCTTCTGTTGAATTCAAGAAAATACCATAGCATCAAGATCAAAATAAACACTAATGAGATTATTATAATATAAAGACCTGGATCTTTAGTAACCAGAAGAAACAGCTTCTGGGTTTTAGGTCCCATGGGATTACTCACATGAAATATATGGGCTTTATTGCATGTTTCAGACTCATTGATACCTGCCTTAAGCTTCTTATTTTTTTTACCAACTTGTCTCTTCTTATTCATATCCAGATGAAGATGATATCCATTGTAGTATAGATAATTTAGGAAGGAAACTTGGAAGATGTTTCCGTCTTTACTTTTCAGTTCAACTTTTGTCTGTCTTATTCTGTCATGCATATTCGAGCTTTCTGGGTAGTATTCACTTTCAATGGAGTCAACGATCAAAATAGGATATTGGCCGCTAATAATTATCTGCTCTCCCTTTTTAAGTGGTATTCTATGCCACGATCCTAATGTAAATGTAATCGCATGTCCTAGCAAAACTATCAGGAAAAGACAATGTATGATGGATGGTGTAAGATTGAAAAAGAAATGGTATAAAGACATCCTATTTCTTTGCTTTATCAGCGATTGTATGCGATTCAATGCACAGATAAATGTATTGATACCAAGGAACACTAATACGATTATTAAGAGAGGCAGCCACCATGTTCTTTTAAGCTCTGTTATTAGATTACTCTTTATCCAGTCCTGAAGGCGCATTTCATTTAAATCTGCAAGTAAACTATAATCTAAATATGAATAAAACGCACCTATAAAAAATAATATCGCTAAAGATATAAGAAGGTAAACAGTAAGTTGTAGATTTCCCAAAATTTCCCAGATAAGGATACATACCTTTTTTAGCATGGTTTATTAGCCTCCAATCCTTGGGAAAGTCATCTCATGTAAATAGAATGGCAAGGTTAATAAAAGCACTATTGCAGCTGCTATAATAGTATACCATGCTCTTCTATACATATCCCATTTTGGAAGAAATCGCAAATGCAAATATGCGGCATAGAGAAGCCATATCCCAGATGTTATCATATGACGCATTCCCCACCTGAATGTATTACCCCAACCAACATAACACCAGATAGCTCCAACAATCTGAGATACACTGAATATTATAAATCCACATACAATAAAATAATGATAATTATTCGAGTTTGAATTCTTAATCAAGGTCGAAACAGCATAGGAAGCTCCGCAGTAGAATAGTGCATGAGCCATCGATTCACTAAAGAAGAATCCTAATGTCCACAACGAGATCTTTTTGGGAGTTGGTGGGATCATACCCTTTTCATAAAAAATTGCAAATATAGAAAAAAATAAGATAGGTATTATAGTTACAATCCATTGATCATTCTTATCCTTGACTTTCATGATCAAAGCTATAAGTACAATGCACCACGGAAGCAAGAAAGGTCCTTCGAATATTGGATTAGGTATAAAGCACCCCCCAAGCCATCCCCTGCCGATAATATAGAGCGTATATATAATAAATCCAGCTTGAAAGGCTAGGAATCCAGTTTTAATTTTTAGTAAATATAAAAATAAAGCCAGAGTGTATAATCCTACTGATAAATAAAGATAGGAATGATTTGCAGTTGTAAACATATAACCTCAAATGATCAATTCTGTAAAATAGAGCAATATTAAATTATTCTGTTAAAATTAAATATTATCAAGAGCAATTATATATGACAAACCCCAGACATTGCGATCAACAAAATAATCCTCCACTGGAGCAAGCATGAATCCCCCATTGGCCCTTTTGCTGTCGATTGTGCCTAATATCATCATAGCTGCGCCCTGAACAGTATCGAATATCTCTCTGCCCGAAAATAAAGAGCGGTAACCGTCACAAGCGACAAATAAAAAATAATTCTTTGAACTGCATTCAGGGAAATTCCTTCTTAGAAATGAACGCAAATTGTAACCCTCTGCATTTGAAATTCCCTTAAATCCGCGGCCATGACCTGTCCGAAACCAATTATCTTTTCTCTGACGGTTTACATTATTAAATTTCCCAGCTCTTATAGTATTATTCCAAAGGCATGTTATAGCGCTTGAAACGCACTTTATCCCTTTCTGCTGTTTCGGCAGGATATTATAATCCACTTTTGGCTCTCTTAGAGTGATCTTGATAACATTGTCGAGGTAACGGCCTGTATCTGAATCCCTGGGACTTATAACACGGAGTCCTTTAAGTCCCTCCTTAAAGATATTTTTCTCATATGTCTTAGGATTTTTTGAGGCTCTTATCTCTTCTCTAAAAAATGCAAGTGTTACAGGAAGAGCATCATCTGCAAAAACAATTTCACCATAACTGTAATGTGCTGAGTTCCCATTGGAGGAGATAAAGGTTACTATCAGATCAAGGGGTCTGTCAAAAACTGCATTTTCCGTTTTTTTCGGAACGACTCCTTCAAGTATATGGATTACAGGTATTCCGATATAACTATATGTTCCTATGAGTTTACCATCAACTGATAATTCTTGTGTTCTTATCCTTGTTGTTGCAAAGGCATTTAGAGTTTTTCCAGAAAAACTGTATTCATGTTTTACTAAACCATCGACACTGAGAAAGATTTCTGAAGGTATCCTCTGAGCTAATGCTACAGGGGTTGCGCCTGTTTCAGCAATGATATCTATATCGCTGTCATCCGTTATGATTAACATTAAAAAATAGACTAAAACTGCAGTAATTATGCAGCTTATTATTATTGAATATCTCTTATTCATTGTCCCCTTCCTACAATTAAGA